>MERI01000215.1 GCA_001772005.1 Betaproteobacteria bacterium RIFCSPLOWO2_12_FULL_62_58
GACGTGCGGCAGTGGATGAAGCTTCCCGCCGGCGACTATCTCATCAACGGCAGCGGCGGCATCGGTTGGGGTCTGGCTGCTGCTGTCGGCGCCGCCATCGCACGTCGCGAGCGCCAAGTGGTGGCAGTGATCGGCGACGGCTCGGCGCTCTACGCATCGGAAGCAATGTGGACTGCCGGCCATCACGGCACGAAGATACTGCTGGTGATCCTGTCCAACCGCCGCTATGCCACGCTCAACGAGGCGGCAGGAAGGCTCGCGGGGGGCGCGCTCGAGTCGTTCACCATCGAGCCACCGGTGATCGACTTTTCGGGACTTGCGAAACTCTATGGCTGGCGTTACGCGCAGGCAGCAAGCGAGCGCGAGCTCGACGGTTTTCTCGCAAAGATGCGCGGCAAGTTTGCGGCTAATACCTTGCTCGAACTGAAGCTCGACCCCGCGGTAAAGCCGGTCACGGCCTCACGACACTTCTAACCCTCACCCCAACCCTCTCCCTTGGCAAGGGAGAGGGAGGTATAGCAGCTTCACAATTTTCCCGTTACTCTACGGGGATAAAGAGGCTGTGGCGCATCGTGCCGAGCCCCTGCGACAGGTGCCCCTTGCCGGTCGTGTCCTCGACCAGAATCACCTCGCCGGCGCCGATAATGCGGCTCTCCCCGTCGCTGGCGGTAAGCCGCACCCCGGCGTCGAGGTTCACGATGTACTGGCGGCGCGGCGCCGGATGCCAGTCGAGGTTGTACTCGGCCATCGTCTCGCGGAAGATGATCCCGGTGGCAGGCAAGCGTTTCGAGAGCTTGCTGCCGCGCCGCTCCTCGACCCACTCTATCTCGATGTCGCGGAAGTGTGACTCGCCGCTCGCGTCGGTGTACAAGTTGTGGATACGCATGCATCCTCCCTGTTTGTGGATTCGATGTGACGTGCTATTGGACCGGTGTGAAGCCTGTAGGGTGCGTTCCACGCACCGTCGGGTGGTGCGCGCGGCGCACCCTACAAGTTACTATTGGATCGGCGTGAAGCCCGGCGGCAGAGTTTCCTCGAACGACCGGCGCTTCGTGATGCCGGCGTGCCACCGCGCAAGCTTGGGTGCGCGGCTGCGCCAGTCATGCGGGTAGCGGAAGTCCGTGTACTGCAGCGCCACCCCCAGCACCAGATCGGCAAGCGTGAAGCGGCTGCCCACCAGGAAATCACCGCCCTTGAATGCGTTCTCGCCGACATTCACGGCGCGGTGGACGCGGGCTTCCTCGCGCGCCATTTTCTCCGGCATCTGCTTTTCCGGCGGGCGGCGCGATTCCAGCACGCGCGCGATCACTGCGTCGATGATGCCGTTGCCGAGCGCCTGCCACCACTGTGCCTGCCAGTAACCGGCCGCGTCCTTGGGCGTCAGCGATTTGCCGTCGACGTTGTCGAGGTAGTGAACGACCTGCGCCGATTCAAACAGGTAGCTGCCTGATTCGATTTCGAGCACGGGAACCTTGCCCAGCGGATTCCGCGACGGAATCGGGCTGTCGGCGGGCCACGGGTCCTCGACCACGAACTCGCACGGCAGGTTTTTTTCCTTGATCAGCACGCGCGCCTTGCGCGCATAGGGTGAAGCGGGTGACCCGTACAGTTTCATCGGCAATCCTCCTCTGGCATCGGCTGAAAGAGACACGACATTCTAACCGCATGCGGCCATCGCGACGCGCGATTCGGTACCGTTCTGATAAACTCGTCCGGGATCCAGGTAGCGTCACGAAATGAGTGATAGAAATAGCGTCGTCGCCCCCTCACCCTGCCCGGCCTCCTCGCCTGCTGCGCAGGCTCTCCCCCGACCGAGGGAGAGGGAAATATTTTCCCTCCCCCTTCGAGGGGGAGGGTTGGGGTGGGGGTCGGCATGACTGGCAACAAGTATCTGGTTCTGACACGCAGCGAGGAGCGCGGCGATGCCGGCCGCGTCGCTTACGTCACCGTGAACAACCCGGATGAACGCAACGCGCTTGGCCGGCAAGGCAAGGAGGAACTGATCGCGGCATTCAAGGCGCTCGCGGCCGACAAGGGTTTGCGCGTCGCGGTGTTGACCGGCGCCGGCGACAAATCCTTCATTGCCGGCGCCAATCTCAAGGAGATGTCGGAAGTCGACTGGAAGGACGCCGAGGACATCAGCACCAAGACTCATCTCGCCTGCGACGCGATCCGCCGCCTGCCGGTGCCGGTCATCGCACGCATCAACGGCTACTGTCTCGGCGCCGGAATGGAAATCGCCGCCTCGTGCGACATGCGGGTAGGCGTCGACACGGCGAAGTTCGGCATGCCGGAAGTAAAGTTTGGCATCCCATCCGGCATGGAGGCGTGCCTCCTGCCCGGCCTGATCGGATGGGGCAAGACACGGGAACTCGTGTTCACCGGCGAAATGATCGACGCGCACGAAGCTCATCGCTGCGGCTTTCTGGATCGGCTGGTGGCGCGCTCCGAACTCGATGCGGCCGTCGACAAATGGGTGTCGGCCATCCTCGCTGCCGGGCCGCGCGCGATCCGCATTCAGAAGCGGCTCGTGCGGGACTGGGAACGCATGACTATCGACGACGCCGTCAGGCAAGGCATCGCCGCGGTGGTCGAGGCGCGCAGAACCGACGAACCGAAGCGGCTGATGGAAGCCTTTGTTAATCGCAAGAAGACAGGCAAGCAGTGACTGATAAAGCGTGACTGATAATACGTGACTGAAAAAGCGTGACTGAAAATACGTGCCCCCTCACCCGTCACGCCTCACCAGTCACGCCTAACCAATCACGCCTCACCAGTCACGCCTTATCAGTCACGTCTCACCAGTCACGCTCTTAAGAAATGTATCTCCTCGAACACGACGCAAAGCAACTGCTCGATCGCCACGGCATTCCGGTACCCGCGGGGCGCCTGATCGGTAGCGAAGATACCATCCATCGCGCATCTCTGCCGCCAGGCCCATGGATCATCAAAGGACAAATCAGTGCAGGCGGTCGCGGCAAGGCGGGCATCATCCGCAAAGCAGCGACCCTGCAGGAAATCGTCAATCACACCTACGCCATCTTCGGCGCCACCGTAAAAGGACGCCGGGTCAACGCGATCCGCATCGAGCAACAGGTTGCCGCCGCCGAAGAAGCCTATCTCGCTCTTCTGATCGACCCCGCCGCCGGCGGCGTGCGCGTGATCATGTCGGCGCGGGGCGGCATGGACATCGAGGCCCTGCCGCCCGCTCTCGTCAAGACCGGCACCGCGCCGCCCGAGCACGCGGCGCTCGCCGCCTGCGTGCAACGCCTTGCCGCTGAGATGCCCGGCGCGACATCGCTGGCGCTGGGCGACGCCGGCGAACGCCTGGCGCGCATTTTCCTGGAGTGCGAGGTGCTGCTGATCGAAATCAATCCGCTGTTCGTCATGCGCGACGGCCGCTGGATCGCCGGTGACGCCAAATTCATCACCGATGATAACGCGCTCGCGCGTCAGTCCGAAATCCGGGAGCTGCTCGAGCGGCGCGCTGCGGCTTACCCCGAAGTCGCGCTCAAACTCAAGCACGGCTGCGACTACGTGGTCGTCGATCCGGAAGGCGAAATCGGGCTGCTCACCACCGGCGCCGGATTGTCGATGATGCTGATCGACGAGCTTCGCGCGGCCGGGCTCAAGCCCTACAATTTCCTCGACGTGAGAACCGGCGGGCTGCGCGGAGAGACCGCGCGGCTCGTCAACGTGCTCAACTGGATCGCCGACGGGCCCCGCGTACGCGTGCTGCTCGTCAATATCTTCGCCGGCATCACCGACCTGGGAGAATTTTCGCAACTGCTGGTAACGGCATTGCGGGAGGCGCCGCAGTTTAATGTGCCGGTCGTCGCGCGCCTGGTCGGCAACGGACTGCCCGCCGCGCGCGAAGTCCTGTCAAAAGCCGGAATCAAGCTGCACACCGACCTCGACGACGCCTTGACCGAAGTGCGCAAGCATCTGGAATCAAGGTCAAGAACTAATGGACAGGATTAACAGGATTCAAAAGTCGGACTTAGAAGATGCTTCTGGCCCGAATGGCACTACCTTAAGCTAAATTGCACGAACCGAGAGGATGATGACCCAACCACCCTTGTCATTCCCGTGCAAACGGGAATCTATAGGACGGTTCACACGAGCTGATACGCCGTATGGGTTCCCGCCTGCGCGGGAACGACACACCTTCTGCACCCGCGAGCGTCCGCCCATTTCAGCTTAAGGCAGTGCCATTGGCTTCTGACCCCCTTTCATCAATCATGTTAATCCTGAGAAATCCTGTAAATCCTGTTCATTTACATTTCTATTGGCGTTTATCGGCGGCTAAATTCAGTTTTTATTTTTGAGATGAATCTTAATCCACGAATCGACCGCACGACGCCGGTCATCGTGCAGGGCGTTACCGGCCGCGCCGGGCGCCTGCACAGCAGGCTGATGGAAGAATACGGCACGAATATCGTCGGCGGCGTCTCGCCGAAAATGGAAACGCGCGAAGTCAACGGCATCCCGGTTTTCCCGGACTGCCGCGAAGCGGTAAACGCAACCGGCGCGACCGCGTGCGTGGCGCTGGTCGGCGCCATGCAGCTGCTCGGCGCGATCGAAGAAGCCGTCGGCGCCGGCATCCGGTACATCGTGACGCCGACCGAGGGCATGCCGGTGCACGACGCGCTCAAGGCGAAGCGGCTGGTGGCGGAAGCCCGCGTCGTATGGATCGGCGCCTCGACCCCGGGCATGGCGGTGCCGGGTGAAGCCAAGCTTGGCTTTTTGCCCGACGACTCGCTCAGGCCCGGTGCGCTGGGACTCATGTCGAAATCCGGTACGCTTTCCTACGAGGCCGGCTACCGTCTGGCGCAGCGCGGTGTCGGCCAATCGGTGTGGATCGGCGTCGGCGGCGATCCGGTCAAGGGCACCCGGTTTGCCGATCTTGTGCCGTTCTACGCCGTAGACCGACGGACCGAAGCGCTGTTAATCATCGGCGAGATCGGCGGCCACGACGAAGAGGATTTCGCGGCAGCGTTGACCGCGCACGGTTTCGACAAGCCAGTGTTTGCGCTGATCGCCGGGCGTACCGCGCCCGAAGGCATCGCCATGGGACATGCCGGAGCGCTCATGCATGGCAGCCACGGCACGTTCGAGGCGAAGCGCACCGCCCTCACCGGCGCCGGCGTGCAGGTGTTCTCTTCGCTCAACGAAATGGTGGATGGCGTGTGCGCGCGCCTGCGCTAGCAGCCTGTCGGACTTAACAGTCCGTACAGGCTGCTAAGAGCAAAACCGCCTTCGGATTTGGGATGAATCTGATGATGATGACCGCTCGTGCCCTCCAACGGGCGCGCGAGCACGCTCAAAATGAGGTGTTCACTGCCTTTTTCTTCCGTTTTCGTGCAGGCGGTTTTGCATTAGGAATTTGTCCGACCTGAGTCCGACAAACTCCTAGGGTTTACGTAATACGCTGCGGACACAAACGGGACGGGCGAGATCGTCGGCGTCGCGTACAGGACATAGATGTAGGGCTCGAACGCGGCCGCGATCAACTTCATCCGGGCCAGCACGAGCCCGACTGAGACCCCGAGCGCGATCGAGATGCCGAGCGTAACCCCGTAGAGCTTTCCCGACACGGCGAGCGCCGGCAAGAGTGGACCGTCGTTCAGCATCTCCCAGAGCCGGCCCATGGTCGTCGTGAAGGGGACGAACAGGATGCCGAAGCTGGATCTATGTCATAATTTTTGGACGCGGCCAAATCGGAATAGGAAGCTGCTTACTGTGATGGAGGAAGCATGATACGAGCTGCAATCGTTGGACTTGGCTGGTGGGGAAGGACGATCGTCGACGCCGTTCAGGGCAAGAGCGATCGGATCACGTTCGTCGCCGGCAACACGCGCACCCGCGCGAAGGCGGAAGATTTCTGCAAGGAGCGCAAGATCGAGCTGCGCGACGATCTCGACGGCATACTCAAGGACCGCGGCATCGACGCGGTCGTTTATACCACGCCTCACAGCCAGCACGAGGAGCACGTCAAACGCGCAGCACAGGCAGGCAAGCATATCTACGTGGAGAAGCCGTTTACGCTGACCGTGGCGAGCGCCAGATCGGCGCTCGATGCGGTCAAGAAGGCGGGCATCGTGCTCGGCATCGACTATCAGCGCCGGTTCCATCCCTCCATCGGCGAAATCCGCGCCCGCGTCAGGGACGGCCGCCTGGGGACGATCGGTTTCGGCGTGGCCGAGGCGACGGCGCCGAGTGGACTTTTCCTGCCGAAGGAGTCGTGGCGCACCAACCCGGATGAGACCCCGGTCGGCGCCATGACGGGAATAGGCGTCCATCTCGTCGATGGATTCATCGATCTTTGCGGCGAGATCGCGCAGGCCTATTGCGTCAACACGCGGCGGGCAGCCCCGCTCGTTGACGACACGACCACCGTCACGCTCATACACAAGAACGGCGTGACATCGAGTTTCAACTGCTCGATTGCGACCGCCGCCAATTATCGCGTCGCGGTCTACGGCACGCGCGGTCTCGCCGAGACCGACAGGAATCTGGATGTGTTTCGCTTCAGTCCGGCGCCCGACAAGCCGGGGCATCCCCCGCCCGTGCAGCCGGAGATCATCGACCATAAGGGTGTCAATCCAGTGAAAGTGGGATTGGAGGCGTTCGCGGCGGCAGTTCGTGGCGATGCGCCGTTCCCGATTCCCGCTGACCAGATCATTCACGGTGTGGCCGTCTTCGAGGCGATCGTGAAGTCGGCAGCGACTGGCAACCCGGTAAAGGTAAGCTGAAAGATTGAGTAGTAATAAATAATTCGTTGCCGAATTTATGAACCAGACTACTTGGAAGGCGCAGCGGCATGGATTATCGTGAGGTCAGCGAGGTTCGCGACGGCATGCGGATCGATTGGGATGTGCCGGTTGAGATGGAAGACGGCCTGGTCTTGCGGGCCGACGTCTACCGGCCGGTCGCGGACGGCAAGTATCCGGTCATCCTGAGCTACGGCCCCTACGGCAAGTGGCTGCATTTCGAGGACCTGTATGTCGACCAGTGGCGCCGCATGTGCGAGGAGCATCCCGACGTGCCCACAGGTTCCAGCAACAAGTACCAGAACTGGGAAGTAGTCGATCCGGAGAAGTGGGTGCCGGACGGATACGCAGTCGTGCGCGTCGACTCGCGCGGCGCCAGCCGCTCGCCCGGGCTGCTCGATCTGTGGTCGCTGCGTGAGGCTCAGGATTTCTATCATTGTGTGGAGTGGGCGGCGGAGCAGCCCTGGTCGAACGGCAAGATCGGACTCAACGGCATTTCCTATTACGCCATGAACCAGTGGCAGGTTGCGGCGCTCCAACCGCCGCATCTGGCGGCGATCTGCATCTGGGAGGGCGCGGCCGATTATTACCGTGATCTCAGCCATCACGGCGGCATCTACTGCACGTTCGCCGATACCTGGTTTCCGGGGCAGGTCACCAAGGTGCAGCATGGCAAGGGCAGGAACGGCTATCGCAGCCGCATGAACGGCGACTGGGTATCCGGACCCGAGACCCTGAGCGAGGAAGAACTCGGCGCTGCCCGGCGTGACTTCGCGGTCGACTGTTTTGCCGGCCCGCTGGCGAGCGACGATTA
>MERI01000216.1 GCA_001772005.1 Betaproteobacteria bacterium RIFCSPLOWO2_12_FULL_62_58
TTCGCACGCTCTGTGCGTGCCGAGGACCCACGCCATGAACTGCCGCCAGCTGTCTTTGGCAGCGAGAATCGAAGCCGGCCTGTCCCTTACATCTTCTCCAGGCATGACATCGAGCGCCTCGTGCAGGCGCTCTCCCAATCGGGGCAGCGTTCCTTGCGTCGATCTACCTACAGCACGCTCTTCGCACTGCTCGCATGCCTTCCCAGTAGCCCGCTGGCGTGGCGCGCCCCGGCTCGACGCCGCCGGGCCCGCAACCGGCGAGCAAGCCGCACACGAAGATCGCCGCGCCGGGAATCAGATAGGTGTTCATTTGCGTATCTCCTCTGTAGCCAGCCCCGGGAGGCGCAAGACGCCCTCGCCGAGGATCTCGGCGGGCAGCTGAATGAAGACCGGCGGATCGCGGACCTCCATCTCGATGAACTTGCCGGTATAGTTGGGATCGTAGGCGACTTGCAGCAGCGTCCCAGGCTCTGACGCGGGCCTGAACCAGCCCGGAGCTTCGAATGCATGCGCCTTCGACACGGCCGCCCAGGGAATCTGCAGCGTAGGAAAGAACCAACGCAGAACCGGAAGCCCTGAAACCATTGTGGTGAGATGAAGCGCGTCAGCGGTGGTCGCGACTCGCAGGCTTCCGCCAACGAATCTCATCTTCACTTTGGGAAACTCCGGGTGGTCGACGCTGACCATGGCCATTTGTCCTGTCGGGCACAGCGTCCAGGTCCCGGCGAAGAGGACGGAGGCGCGATAGCGCTTCGCGAGCGCACGCCAGCCGGCCTCGCCGATCAGGTAGAACACGACCACCGGAACAGCGATCGCGAAGGCCGCGACATAAACGACCTCGAAGACGACAGGCACGCCTTCCCTGAAGACCACCATGCCTCCGAGCCACGCAGCGAGAGCCAGCGGGATGATTACCTTGGCGTTCCTGTTCGGGTCGTACTTCATGTCGCATGGATTACGATGATCACTTCTTACCAATTACGATCTCCACACGACGGTTTTTCTGCCTGCCTTCGGGGTCGTCCGAACCGTTGGGCTTGGTGTTGGAGACAGCCGGCTTCTTCGCCCCGAAGCTGGTCGTCGAGAAGCGTACGTTCTTCAAGCCCTCGTTCTTCACGAGCCAGTCCCTGACCGAGTTTGCCCGCCGCTCCGAGAGCTTCTGGTTGTACGCGTCCGACCCTTTGGAATCGGTGTGGCCTTCGATACGAACCCCGCCCTTGGCCTTTTCCTTGATGATATCGCCCACCTGCTTCAGCGCGTTCCCGGCATCGCGCCTGATATCGGCCTTGTCGAAGTCGAACAGCACGTCCGCCGCAAGCTCGATACGAATCTCCGTATCGGTTTCCTTCATCCGCAGGTCCAGAACCTTGCCGCCGATATTCTCGACCTTGAAGACCAGATCGAGGACCTGCATCTTGGGATCCGATACCGGTGCAGGATCTTCCGCCGTCCATCCAGCGTGAACCATCACGCACAAGCCGATAAACCCGATGCAGGCGCGTAGAAGAATCATGGTGGACCTCGTCGTCAGCGGCTGATCGGAACATCATCCATCGGAGAGAACGTCGGAACGACCACTGCGATCTTCTCCACGTTATCAGGCGGCGCAGGAAACCTCGCCCAGAGATTTGCGCGCGATTTGGCGGCAACGTCTTTGACGCCTCTGCTGCAGTCGCACTTGTTTTCGGTGTCACGGACGACCAGGTATTTTTTCTTGCCGACGGGCTCGATGAGATGCACGCCGCCGACCGTAGCGATATCGGACGTCGATCCCGCGCCGAGCGCGTAGCCCACCGAAAACGTCTGATCGCCCTCGTTGATCAACGTGAATCTCAGCATGAGGGTCCCGCCGCTGACACGTTTGAGCTCCTGCACCTCGATGCGCGATCCCGGTTTTTGTCCGTCGGCGGTTGCCAGCACGGGCTTCGCCGGCGCTGCTTGAGGGGCGGGAGGTGCAGGGGGAGCGGGAGCCGCCGCTTGGGGAGCCGGCGCAGCTTCCGGAGCTGGCGCCGCAGCCTGGGGCGCTGGCGCAGCGGCAGGCGGCTGCGGTTGAGGAGGCGGTGTCGGCGCCGCCTGCGGAGCCGGAGCCGCAGGGGCCGGGACGACCGGCTTGGGCTCGTCTTTCTTCTGGCACCCTTGAATGGCAATGATCACGAACAGGAGCGGGATAACGCCGATGTGATTTCGCGACATGGATCTTTCTCCTTTGCGAAGGTGTGCTCGGTGTATAAGCTAGCCATTTTGCGCTTGGATGAGCTCCGCTGTCGAGTCCCGAAAACGGGAGCGAACGCAGCGGCTGAGCATCCGCGGCCGCTCGTGGCGTCCGGATAAGCGATAAGAAAGTCAATCCGCCCGTCGTCGGATTCCACTCCTCGGCCGAGCCTGCCGCGAGCTCTGAGGCGGCCCCAGACACCTTGCCCGAACTCGGGCCGGGGCTTCGGGACGCGTTCGGCGAGCGGATCAGCGCTTTGCGGGCGCTCCGCAACAAGGGTTACGGACAGATAGAAGGAAATTCAATCCAGCCTTGATTCGTGTTCGCCGAGCCGCGATAGCCTTGGCGCGGGATCCAACTCTCGGCCTGCTGGACTATCGAATCAGGGAAACGAGCATCCCTGAGGCGAAGAGCGCCAGGCCCGCCCACAGCAGCCATACCCATGCATCGGTGCCGATGCGCTGGCGATAGTTCGCAACGAACTTCCAGAGCCGACCCAGCTTCGATGCGCCCGTCCCAGAGAAGCTTGGGTGGAAGATCGTGTGGGTGACCTTGCCGCGCGCTCGGACCACCATGCCGCTCAACCCGACGAACGTGAAGGCCAAGCCAACGACAACGAGCATCATGTCGAGTTCCATGGGTATCTGGAACGATAACGATAAACGATAGGAAATTCAATACGGCCGCGATCCCGCCTCGCCGATCCGAGGCGCCGGGAGTAGATGCGGACGAGGTCCCGGACTGCGCACAATGGCCCTTATGTTCATGCTTGCTCCCGCCTCCCCAGGAGAAAACCGCGATCCGGGCGGGTCGTGAGCAGGAACAGCGGTCAATTACCGAGCAATCTATTCCAGCCACCGGAGCGAGGCAAGCTGCTCTTTCCCGCACCCCGGCTGTTGCGAAGGGCTCTTTTCGTACGGCAGGTCAGGCGATGTCGGTAACAGGATGGTAGGTCAGCGGCAGGCTGACATGCCGGGGCCAACTCGCGGGACGGAGCGGCGGACTTCGCTCGGTGGCGAGCGGCGCCCACAATCCCAGGTGCTCGAGGATGCGCCGAACGACTCCCGGATCCTCGATCAAGGCGATGACCCGCATCGGCCCCTTGCACTTGGGGCACTCTATGACAACCGTTGCGGGCACAGCCTGGAATGCACGTCCTCGCTTGCGAGGGCTATCCGCCTACGGACATGCTCGGAATGCGGTGCATAGACGGATTGATTGTACGCTGCGTCAAGAGAGGCTTGGTCGTAGTTCAGGAATACGTGTGGAACGGCTGCTGCCACGGGAGTCCTTTCACGGCATCATGAGTACTGACTGAGGTTTATTGAGGCTCAATCCCGGCGTTTTTGATCACTTTTCCCCACTTGGCGATCTCTGTTTTGATGTACGCCGCGAATTCGTCTGGTGCTTTGCCGCTTGGCTCAGCCCCCAAGCTCGCTAAGCGCGAGCGCACGTCTTGCATGCGCAGGATCTTAGTGATCTCGTCGCTGAGTCTCGAGATAATCTCTCTTGGCGTACCTGCTGGTGCAAGCACCCCGAACCACGATGTCGATTCAAAGCGGTCCAGACCCGATTCAATCATGGTGGGTACTTCAGGCAAAGCCGATGAGCGGCTTCTTCCGGTGACGGCAAGCGCCTTCAGTTTGCCGTCTTTGACATACCTTTGCGAGCCGATAGTACTGCTCAACATCAAGGTAATCTGGCCGCCCAGTAGATCTGTAAGAGCCGGTGCGGCGCCCTTGTAGGGCACATGCACCAGGTCCAGCCCAGTGATCGTCTTGAACAGTTCCATGGTGAGGTGCCCGCCGGAACCCGCGCCGGGGGACCCGAAGGTAAGTTGACCAGGCTTGGATTTCGCAAGTCGAATCAGTTGCTGTACCGTCTGCGCGGGCAGCGAGGGGTGCGCAACAAGAACCTGTGGTGCCTGCGCAACTAAGGTGACGGGCGCTAGGTCCTTAACCGGGTCATACGGCAGCTTTCGGTACAAGCTGATATTCACCGCGATAGGTCCAACATAACCCATCACCAGCGTGTAACCGTCCGGCGGCGCTTTAGCGCAGATCTCCGTTCCGATAGTGCCGTTAGCGCCCGCCCGGTTGTCAACGACAATCTGCTGGCCCACGGCCGGCGCCAGCTTTTCGCCAACGATGCGCGATAGTATGTCTACCGCTCCTCCGGGTGGGCTCGGCACAATGAGACGAATAGGCTTGGTCGGGTAAGACTGCGCGTATACGGGTCGGTTGAACAACACCAGGATCAAGGTACACGCGAGTGCTATGGTTAATAAGAGACTTTGCCGCTCACTATTGGGTCGGATTGCCCCAGCGAGAAGTCTATCCACGGAGAGGCATTGGCCCGTGCGCCCTTTACTAGGCAAATTGAGTATATGCGGGGCAGGCCGTATCAGATGGTCGTACTCGTTAAGCATATAGTCCTCACAGTCTCGCTTCACTAAAGTGCCCAGTCCGAACCCGAAGCACGCCCTTGCCCGTAGAGCAAGGACACTATGGCGGTCACATATAGGAACAGGATTTACGGCTTCGCGGCCACCACCATGATTTCGACGCGAGTGTCGCGGGTAGCGAGCCCCGTCTCCTGGCACGCTCGAGCCGGTTTGTTATTGGGATCGACCCATGCCTTCCATGCTGCGTCCATTTGGTCCTTTTCCCGAATATCGCTGATCCACACATTAGCGGAGAGGAGTCTTGATTTGTTAGTCCCGGCAGCGGCAAGAAGACCATCAATCTTCTTCAATACTTCTTCGGTTTGAGCCTTGCAGGAATCCGATGGACCTCGGTTGTCCGCAACGGTCCCTGCAATGAAAACGAGGTTACCGTACTCGACGATCTTGCTGAGTCTTTCATCAGATTGCTGGCGTTTGATGGGCGTGGTCATGAACTTCTCCTGTAGAAAAATGAAGGGAAAAGGTGTCTGTGACTCGGATTCCCGAGGTGTATGTGCGCTTATGTCCAATTTACTCTGATGGAATAGGCGGCCTCCAATGATATTTTTGTATCGTCTTGATCGAAGTTCTCTATCAAATTGGCGCACTGCAACCGCTCAGCTACTTCCTTCGTATTAGGGCGCTCTGTGCGCAAGATCACAGTGCTATCGGGCTACAGTGCAACACGGTCGGTGAAGGAAGTTTCAGACGAATCGGCGATCAAAGCGCTTTTTCTCCCGCTCCCGACCGATCGGCGTCTTGATCTTCACCCAGTCCTTGGAGCGTCCGGCAACGTACACCGAGAGCGGCCGCTTCGCCAGATCTTGGTGGGACAAGCCGAGTTTCATCGCATACCGTATATAATTACAGCCATGTGGCGCAGCGGCAAATACGAAAAGTTTAGGTGCCCGTTGTGCGGGTCACCCGGCTACATGGAGGTCCGGGTCAGGAAATCGAATGGGAACTGGTATACCACGGAGTTCTTTCAGTGCGCTCACTGCACTGTGATGTTCAGAGATCCGGTTTTGTTCACACGGCACAAATCTGGTTCACCGAATGAGCGGTATTCGCCCGGTGGGGCGCATAACATGACAGCGCCCCTTAAAAGGATATAGACCGTCTTCAATCATGTCACGTCGACTACGGCCATGCCTTGGATCTCTATCAAGGTTTCAGGACGGGCAAAGGCGGTAACAGTAATAAGCGTACTTGCTGGAAACCGCTCCTTGAATATTTCCTTGCGCATCTCGACGAAGCGGTCACCCAATCGTGCATCCTTGAGGAACACCGTCATCGTAACCATGTCGTGGAGCCCGTGCCCGCCTACCGCCTTGATGGTCTCCTCAAGCCTAACAAACACCTCTCGCACCTGGGCCTCGAAATCAGCTTTCCTGTCCTGAGCCGTCTGTCCGGCGAGCCAGATCGTCTTGCCGCCTTCGGTAATCACGGCTTTCGAATAGGCTCGGTGCGTCGTGGAGCGCGCGTCGCCTGGTGCGTAATACTCTTTGCGTGGCATAGGTCAGGTCCCCTTATCAGTTTGCAGTGATTCCGGCCGCCTTGATCACCTTCGCCCACTTCGGCGTGTAGTTGCGTATGAACGCCGCGAACTCCTCGGGCGAATTGCCGGCCGTTTCGGAGCCTCGCTGAAGGAAGAAGGCGGTGATCTCCGGAGATCGCAGGATTTTCACCACCTCCGCATTCACCTTGGCGATGATGCGGGAGGGCGTCTTCGCCGGCGCGAACATGCCGTTCCAATCGTTGTGCTCGTAGTCGGGCACGCCGGATTCGGCGACCGTGGGAATGTCGGGCGCAACCGGTGAGCGGCGAGCCGTGGTCACCGCAAGGCCGCGCAGCTTTCCCGCCTGCACATGGGGGAGCAGTGCAACGGTGGACGCAATGACCAACTGAACCTCGCCGCCGAGGACGGCGTTGATTGCCGGCGCTGCGCCCTTGTATGGCACGTGTACCATGTCGGTCTCTGTCATGTGTTTGAAGAGCTCCGCGGAGAGGTGCGGGCCGGTCGCGGTGCCGCTCGATGCGAAGCTGAGCTGCCCCGGCTTTGCTTTCGCAAGTGCAATCAATTCCTTTACGGACTTCACGGGGACCGAGGGATGCGTCACCAGCAGGTTGGAAAAGAACGAAAGCTGCGTGACGGGCGCGAGATCACGGTGCGGATCGAACGGCAGTTTATTGTGCAAGAGCGGATTGAGGCTCACCGACGAGCCCACCACGAGTAGCGTATAGCCGTTCGGCGTCGCCTTCGCCACTAGGTCGGTGCCATGAATGCTGCCTGCACCCGGTCGGTTGTCCACGACGACAGATTGTCCGAAAACATCCCCCAGCCGCTGGCCGACGACGCGGGCGGTGAGGTCGGTCGAGCCGCCGGCGCCCTGCGGCACGACGATGCGGATGGGGCGCGCCGGGTACCCGGCGGCGCTCGACATCGCAGCCGACGTACTCGCCATGATCGCGACGCCAAGCGTCGCGCATATGCCCTTGTATCGGTGCGGAGTCACGTTCTGCCCTCCTTCGGATGAAGCGGCTGGATCTATGCGGCGACGTCGAGTTGCTACGTTTCGCATAATCGGCGCCGGTCAGGTCGAACACCTGCCCTGGTGAGAGCAACTCTACATGAAACTGACAGGAACTGATAGGAAGACCAATCACGCTTTTCGCGCGCCCGGCCGCTCGCCATAGTCCCAAGCTAATCGAGGCGCTTGCGGGCGTTGCGCCCGGCAGCGTGGTGCCCGTTGGCTCGCCCGATCGGCAACGAGCGTGAGATTAAACCTTCCAGACCCTGGTCTGCACAAGGCAAGCTGCACTGATTGCTCCATGCCCCGTCTATTGCTTGGCTGCCTGCGCCACTCCCACGGCGGCACCGGCGCCTTATCCTGCCATAACCCAATCCGCCTTACTCTGGCGTCGCTCTCGGCGTTCGCGTACTGGGCCCGGTCCTCGGGTGTCTGCTCGTTCTCAAATCGTTTGTAATGCCACGCCAGCCCGGCGCGGACCTGTTCGAGTCCTACATCCCGCCCTTTGACATATACCACACGATAGAAGGAAATTTCAATCCAGCCTTGATTCGTGTTCGCCGATCCGAGGCGCCGGGAGCAGTTGCGGAAGCGGTCCCGGACTGCGCATAATGGGCCTTGTGTTCATGCTTGCTTCCTCCTCCCCAGGAGAAAACCGCGATCCGAGCGGGTCTTGAGCGCGATTATCAGTCAATTACCGAGCAATCTATTCCAACCACCAGAGCGCGGCAAGCTCTTTCCCGCACCCCGACTGTTTTAGAAGTATCATTTTGTTACGGGCTCCAAGAGAAAAAACCTTTGTGTCCTTAGTGTCCTTTGTGGTTTAAGAATTTCAACATTGAGAAACGCATGTCGACGCACACCCCCAACATTCGCCCGAAACCCGACAAAGTCCTGACGGACATCGCCGACTACGTCGCGCGGCATGAGATCAAGAGCCGCGAAGCCTACAACACGGCACGGCTGTGCCTGATCGATACGCTGGGCTGCGGGCTGGAGGCGCTTTCCTACCCCGCCTGCACCAAGCTGATGGGTCCGATCGTGCCCGGCACCGTGGTGCCGAACGGCGCCAAGGTCCCGGGCACGCAGTTCCAGCTTGACCCCGTGACGGCGGCGTTCAACATCGGCTGCATGATCCGCTGGCTCGATTTCAACGATGCCTGGGTCGCCGCGGAATGGGGCCATCCCTCCGATAACCTGGGCGGCATTCTCGCCACGGCCGACTGGCTGTCGCGCAACGCGATTGCCGCCGGCAGGAAGCCGCTCATGATGCGCGACGTGCTCACCGGCATGATCAAGGCGCACGAGATCCAGGGCGTGATCGCGCTCGAGAACAGTTTCAACCGCGTGGGGCTCGACCACGCGGTGCTGGTCAAGGTTGCTTCCACCGCGGTCGCCGCACAGATGCTGGGCGGCACGCATGAGGAAATCGTCAACGCCGTCTCGAACGCGTGGATCGACGGCCAGTCGCTGCGTACCTACCGCCACGCACCCAACACCGGCTCGCGCAAGTCGTGGGCGGCAGGCGATGCGACCAGCCGCGCGGTGCGGCTCGCGCTGATGGCGCTCAAGGGCGAGATGGGTTATCCCTCCGCACTCACCGCCAAGACCTGGGGGTTCTACGACGTGCTGTTCAAGGGCAAACCGTTCAGGTTCAAGCGCCCCTACGGCTCGTACGTGATGGAAAATGTGCTGTTCAAGATCTCCTTCCCCGCTGAATTCCATGCGCAGACCGCGGTCGAGTGCGCGGTAAGGCTGCATCCTGAGGTGAAAGACCGGTTGGACGACACCAGGAAAATCGTCATCACGACCCACGAGTCAGCGCTACGCATCATCGACAAGAAGGGTCCGCTCCATAATCCGGCGGACCGCGACCACTGCATCCAGTACATGACGGCGATCGGCCTCATCAAGGGCAATTTGACCGCCCGCGATTACGAGGACGATGTCGCGCATGACCCGCGCGTCGACCTGCTCCGCTCGAAAATGACCTGTGTTGAGAATAAGCAGTGGAGCCGCGACTATCTCGATCCCGACAAGCGCTCGATCGCCAATGCCGTGCAGGTTTTTTTCAAGGACGGGACCAAGACCGAAAACGTTGCGGTTGAGTACCCAATCGGCCACCGCCGCCGCCGCAAGGAAGGCGTCCCGCTGCTGGAAGCCAAGTTCAGGACCAACCTCGCGCGCCGCTTCCCCGAAAAGCAGCGCCAGGCCATTCTCGCGCTCTGCCTCGACCAGACGAAGCTCGAGGCCACGCCGGTGAATGAATTTGTCGACCTGTTCGTGATCTAATTACAATCAAGCCAACCACCCCGGTGCTGCGCACCACCCCTCCTTGACAAGGAGGGGCGAAGACCACCCCGGTGCTGCGCACCACCCCTCCTTGTCAAGGAGGGGAGAAGGATGGGTCTCCCCTCCTCCAATGAGGAGGGGTCGGCGCGGAGCGACGGGGGTGGTGAGGACATTCATATGCTCAAAGCACTGACGAGACTGTTACTGCTGGCGGTGGTGCTCGCCGCCGGTCCGGTTCTCGCCGCAGAATCACGCGATCCTGAAGATCACTTCTTCAACCTCAATACCGGCGATCTCAAGGCCGAGCTCGCCGAGGCGCGGAGCGCCGGCAAGAGCGCGATCTTTGTGATGTTCGAGCAGGATGGTTGTCCGGGCTGCATTTACATGAAAAAGAACGTGCTCAACCGCGTGGATGTGCAGAAGTTCTAATTCGTCGTCAGCGGCGCTTACAAATCGCGCAAGTTCGCTGAATACAGGCAATCCCAGCGCAGGAAAAAAGGAAGCTGATCGTGCCTCACAATCTCTTCAATTCGCTCAAGGAATTCCAACTCGCCTCAGGCCGGAGCGGCAAATACTATGCGCTTTCCGCGCTGGAGGCCGCCGGGCTCGGCAGGGTTTCGCGCATGCCCTATTCGCTGCGCGTCGTGCTCGAATCGCTGCTCCGCAATTGCGACGGCAAGCGCGTCAGCGAGCACAATGTGCGCGAGCTGGCGGCATGGCAACCAAACGCCCCTCGCACTGAAGAGATTCCGTTCGTCGTCGCCCGCATCGTTCTGCAGAACCTGGCCGGCTTTCCCGCGCTCGCGGACTTTGCCGCCATGCGCGGCGCGGCGCGCAGGCTCGGCGGCGACCCCAAGCGTATCGAACCGTTGGTACCAGTTGATCTCGTCGTAGACCATTCAGTTCAGGTCGACCACTACAACTCGCCCGACGCGCTCAGGCTCAACATGGAAATCGAATTCCAGCGCAACGCGGAGCGCTACCGTTTCCTGAAGTGGGGCATGCAGGCATTCGACACCATGAAGATTGTGCCGCCGGGCATCGGCATCGTGCACCAGGTCAATCTCGAATACCTCGCGCGCGGCGTGCGGCAGAAAGATGGCGTTTATTATCCGGACTCGCTGGTCGGCACCGATTCGCACTTCACCATGATCAATGGCATCGGCGTGGTCGGCTGGGGCGTGGGTGGCATCGAGGCCGAGGCTGGAATGCTCGGCCAGCCGATTTATATCCTGACCCCCGACGTGGTCGGCGTGCATCTGACCGGACAGCTCCAGGAAGGCGTCACCGCAACCGACCTCGTGCTCACGGTCACGGAAACGCTGCGCAAGCACAAGGTGGTAGGCAAGTTCGTCGAGTACTTCGGCGACGGCGCCGCATCGCTCGCGGTAACCGACCGCGCGACCGTGGCCAACATGTGTCCCGAGTACGGTGCAACGATCGGCTTCTTCGCCGTCGACGACGAAACCCTGCGCTACTTCCGTGCAACCGGCCGTAGCGACGAGGAAGTCGATGCGTTCACGGCCTACTGCAAGGCACAGGGTATCTACGGCATCCCGAAAGCAGGCCAGTGCGACTACTCGAGTGTCGTCGAAATCGATTTGTCGAAGGTGGTGCCGACCGTCGCGGGACCCAAGCTGCCGAACCAGCGCATACCTCTACCCGGGCTCAAAGAACGCTTCCGCTCGCTGATGCAGCAGCCGGCGGCCGAAGGCGGTTACGGCAAAGGCACGGACGGGATCGGCAAGCGCCTCGCGACCGGAAAACCGGGACTCGAAGTCGGACACGCTGACGTGCTGATCGCGGCAATCACTTCATGCACCAACACCTCGAACCCTGCCGTGCTGCTCGGAGCGGGATTGCTGGCGAAAAAGGCCGTCGAGCGTGGTCTGAAGGTCAACCCTCGCGTAAAGACTTCACTTGCCCCGGGATCCCGCGTTGTCAACGAATATTTGCGGCAGTCCGGTCTGCTCCCATATCTCGAGCAACTCGGCTTCTACATCGTCGGCTACGGCTGCACCACCTGCATGGGCAGCTCCGGCCCGCTCGACTCCGCCATCGAGGACGCAGTCGTGAAAAACGACCTGATCGGCGTCGCGGTGCTCTCGGGCAACCGCAATTTCGAAGCGCGCATTCATCAGGCGCTGAAAGCAAACTTTCTGATGAGCCCGCCGCTGGTCGTCGCGTTCGCACTCGCGGGTACCGTCGATATCGACATGAGCAACGAGCCGATCGGCACGGGCAAGGACGGCAAGCCGGTGTACCTGAAGGACATCTGGCCAAGCAACGCCGAGATCGCGGCGGTGATGAAATACGCCAATGATCCGGCCAGCTTCCGCCGGCTCTACAGCAATCTCGCCGAATCGAACCCGCTGTGGAAGGAAGTACCGTCCGTCGGGGGTGAAGTTTTCAGCTGGGACGCGGCCTCGACGTACATCAAGGAACCGCCATTTTTCGATGGTTTCAGCGTGCAACCCGCAAAGCCGGGCGACATCCTCGGTGCACGCGCGCTGGGCGTGTTCGGTGATTCCGTGACGACCGACCACATCAGTCCGATCGCCAGCATCAACTCGAACTCCCTGGCCGGAAAATACCTTCTGGAACGCAACGTCAAGCCCGCCGATTTCAGCAACCTCGGCATGCGCCGCTGCAACCATGAGATCATGCTGCGCGGCACCTTCGCGCATGTGCGTATCAGGAATCTGATGGTGCCCGGCAGCGAAGGCACGGTGACCGTACATCAACCCTCGGGCGAGCAAACGACGATCTTCGAGGCGGCGATGCGCTATCAGAAGGAAGGCGTGCCGCTCACGGTATTCGCCGGCGAGGAGTACGGCACCGGCTCGTCGCGCGACTGGGCCGCGAAAGGCACACAACTCCTCGGCGTAAGAGCAGTGATCGCGCGCGGCTTCGAGCGCATCCACCGCAGCAACCTGGTCGGCATGGGCGTGCTGCCCTGCCAGTTCCAGGGCAGCGACGGTGTGGCCTCCCTCAAGATCGACGGCAGCGAGACTTTTGACTTACTGGGCGTCAGTGGCAAACTTAAACCGCGCCAGGACGTGACACTCGTCATCCACCGCCAGGACGGCAGCACCCAGAAAGCGACACTCACCCTGCGCGTGGACACGCCGATCGAGGCGGAGTACCTCAGGCACGGCGGAATTCTGCCTTACGTGTTGCGCGAGATCCTCGCCGAGGCGGCATAATCCAATCACTGTCACGCAGTATGAAACGCTCCATCACTGTAGTGTGGTGCGCCCTCGCATTCTTTACCGTCGGGACGGCTTACGCCAAGTTGCCGCCGCCGTCGGAAGAGGAGAAAGCTAAAGCGGCGGCAGCCAAGGCCAAGGCTGCAGAAGCGGCCAAGAAGGAAGCTAAGGCCCTGGCTAAGGCGCAGGATCGCGTGGTCGCGCATTACAAACAAAGCCGCATGCCCGCGGCGTCGGTAAGAGCGGTCGAGAAGCTCGCATGCCTCACTGGCAACGAGGACCGTCATGCGCGCATCGGCGTCGAGCTGATCAATGGCAAGGTGAACTACTTTGCGTTCTACAGCAAGTGGAAGCCTCGCACCTGTTCGATAGAGGTACAGCGTGGCGGCGCCTACAACCGTTGGGAAGATCACGGCGCCACGTCCAAAGTGACCCTGGTAGACGGGAAGGGCATTTTTCTGATCGACGGCAAGAGCGGCAATTATCGCTTCGTCTTCCGCGCTATCGACCGCGAGCGCTACTGCGGGATGGATGGCAAGATCAACGGCAGCCTCACCATCATGCGCGGCAACAGCAAGTGTGTGGTGGAAGGCATCATGGACGGGCATGCAGGATAAGGTGACGAGCCTGACAGATTACGCCTATACGATGTAACCCGTTGTTAATCTGGCTCCCCGAACCGGGCAATTCTCGGCACTGGTCGGAAGTCTTGAGGATGCCTTAAACGTTGAAGTGAGGGGCTTGCGTCCGTTTTCCAACGCGTTGCTATCCACGAACAGCAGCAAGCGCGCGGGCGCGAATCTCGTTCAAGCTAAGCGGCATCAGCCATTTTCACGCCGCCAGCTTCTGCACGCCCTTGGGCGGGTTCTGCTTCGCCTGCCACAGGTCATACTTGATTTGCATCTTGAGCCAGAGATCGGCAGTGGTACCCAGTGCTTTCGACAGCCTCAGTGCCATCTCGGCGCTGATGCCCGCGCGGCCATTGATGATGGCAGAAAGCGTCTGGCGAGATACGCCGAGCTTCTTCGCAGCCTCCGAAACACTCATGTTTTCCGGAAGATAAAGTTCCTTCAGAACCTCTCCCGGATGTGCAGGGTTGTACATCTCCATTTGTCGCTCCTAGTGATAATCAATACGGAAAAACAACTCCAATCCCTTGTGCCGGAAGGAACGCAGCATAAATCGAGTGTAAAGCGTCGCTTGACACTTGTCAACCGGCCTGAGGTATCCACCGATCGCGTCGCCGCCGTGTAAAATCCAGTCTGGTTGCGCCCGGGAGTTGATTTTGAGCGTCGTCGCCCAATTCGAGATTCACTACTCGCAGTTCCTGGACGAGCACGGCGAGGTCGTTGAGCCGTTGCCAGAGTTCGCGCGTGAACCGCAGAACCTGATTCCGCTCTACCGCTGGATGGTGCTGATGCGCGCCTATGACGCGAAGACGATCGCGCTGCAGCGCACCGGCCAGATCGGCACCTACGCCTCGATGCTAGGAAAGGAGGCGATTGAAGCCGGCGTCGGCAGCGCAATGGCGAAGAACGACGTGTTCCTCATGACCTACCGCGAGAACGGCGTACAGATGATGCGCGGCGTCACCATGAAGGAACTGTTTATCTACTGGGGAGGCGATGAGCGCGGCAGCGACTTCGCTGTGCCGCGCGGGGACTTTCCGATCTGCATCACCATCGCCGCCCATGTCACGCACGCGGTCGGCGTCGCCTATGCGATGAAACTCCGTCGCGAGCCACGCGTCGCGGTGTGCGCGCTGGGCGACGGCGCAACTTCCAAGGGCGATTTCCATGAAGGACTCAACGCGGCGGGTATCTGGCAGCTTCCGGCGGTGTTCGTCGTCACCAACAACCAATGGGCGATCTCGGTACCGCGCCGCATCCAGACCGCGACGCAAACGCTGGCCCAGAAGGCAATCGCCGCCGGCATCGAAGGCGTGCAGATCGACGGCAATGACGTGATCGCGGTGCGGCACGCGATGGACCAGGCGCTCGCCAAAGCGCGCGCCGGCGGCGGCCCCACCCTGATCGAGGCTGTCACCTATCGGCTGTCGGATCACACCACGGCGGATGATGCGACGCGTTACCGCAGTGCCGACGAAGTCGCTGCGGCGTGGAAACTGGAGCCGGTTTTGCGGCTGCGCACCTATATCATGGGTTGCGGCGCATGGGACAAGGCGATGGAGGAACAACTCCTCAGGGAGTGCAACGAACGGGTGCAAGCCGCGGTGCAGGCTTATGTGGACACGCCGCCGCCTTCCCCGGAACAGATGTTCGACCATCTTTACGCCACGCTGCCCGCTGCACTCGCCAAACAGCGCGCCGCCGCGCTCGAAAGCAGTGACGATTAATGGTGACGAATAATAGTGATGAAAACCTCCTGCTTTTCCGTCACCCGTACCTCGTCACCCGTGCCTCGTCACCCGTACCTCGTCACTCGGTTCTAAGAATGGCACAGATCACGCTCGTTGAAGCCGTCAACCTCGCACTGGCGAGAGCGATGCAGGACGATCCCGCCGTCGTGGTGTTCGGCCAGGATGTCGGCGCCGATGGCGGCGTGTTCCGCGCGACGCTCGGTCTGCTCGAGCGCTTCGGCCCGGAGCGCGTGATCGATACTCCTCTCGCCGAAGCTCTGATCGCCGGAATGGCGATCGGCATGGCGGTCGAGGGCTTGAAGCCGGTCGCCGAAATCCAGTTCTCGGGCTTCGGCTACACCACGATCGACCAGATCATCAACCACGCGGGGCGCATGCGTCACCGCACGCAAGGCCGGCTCTCCTGCCCCATGGTGTTGAGAATGCCGTGCGGCGCCGGCATCCACGCGCCCGAGCACCACTCGGAGAGCCCGGAAGCGATGTTCGCGCACATCCCGGGAATCCGCGTGGTCTATTCTTCTTCGCCGCGCCGCGCCTATGGATTGCTGCTGGCGGCGATCCGCGACCCGGACCCGGTGATGTTTCTCGAACCGACGCGCCTTTACCGGCTGTTCAAGGAGGAAGTGGACGATAATGGCGAAGCGCTCGCGCTCGACACCTGCTTCACGCTGCGCGAAGGCACCGATGTCAGCTTGGTGACCTGGGGCGCGATGACGCATGAAACACTCGCCGCAGCCGACGACCTTGCGGGACAAGGCATCGTCGCTGAAGTGATCGATGTTGCAACGCTCAAGCCACTCGACATGGACACCATCCTCGCTTCGGTGGCGCGGACCGGCCGCTGCGTGATCGTGACTGAGGCGGCGCGCACCTGCAGCTTCGCATCCGAGATCGCCGCCAGTCTCGCCGAGGAAGGCCTGCTCACGCTGCTGGCACCGGTGCAGCGCGTAACCGGCTACGATACGGTGGTACCGCTGGCGCGGCTCGAGCAGCACTATATGCCGAGCAAACAGCGCATCATCGCTGCGGCCAAGAATGCTTTGGCCTTCGCTTAAGAATGGACTCGATCCGGTTATGAAAATTTTCAAGCTCCCCGATCTCGGCGAAGGCCTGCAGGAGGCCGAGATCGTCAAATGGCACGTGGCTGCCGGCGATGAAATCAAGGCCGACCAAGTCATGCTGTCGGTCGAGACCGCGAAGGCGATCATCGACATCCCCGCACCCTATGCCGGCAAGATCGTGAAGCTGTATGGAAATCCCGGTGAAATTGCACATACCGGCGCGCCGCTTGTTGCCTTCGAGGGGGAAGGCGCAGACAAGGACACCGGCACGGTGGTCGGCCAGATCGAGGTCGGTGAGAAAGTAATCGCTGCGGCGCCCCCCGCGCCGCCGCCGACCGCGACCGGCATCAAGGCGATGCCCGCAGTGCGCGCGCTGGCGCGCAAGCTCAACATCGATCTCGCGATGGTGACGCCGACCGGCGCCGACGGCCTGACCACCGCCGGAGACGTGCAGCGCGCCGCGAAAATTCTCGCCGAGGTCGGGCCGCAGGAGCGGCTGCGCGGCGTGCGGCGCGCGATGGCGCAGAACATGATGCTCGCCAATGCCGAGGTCGCCTCCGCCACCATCATGGATGACGCGGACATCGACGCCTGGCCGGAAGGTGTAAACGTCATGCTGCGCCTCATCCGGGGGTTGGTCGCCGGCTGCCGCGCCGAACCGTCGCTCAATGCCTGGTACGACAGCGAGAAAATCGGCCGTTGGGTGCTGAAAAAAATCGACCTCGGCGTCGCGGTCGACACGCCTGACGGGCTGCTGGTGCCGGTGCTCAGGAACGTCGCCGAGCGTGACACTGAAGATCTCAAGCGCGGGCTGGACAACCTGGTCCGCGACGCGCGCGCGCGCAAGGTGCCGCCGGAGGAACTGCGCGGCAACACGATCACGCTATCCAACTACGGCACGATCGCCGGCCGCTACGCCTCGCCGGTGGTGCTGCCGCCTACAGTGGCGATTCTCGGTGCGGGAAGAATACGCAGCGAAGTGGTAGCCGTGGACGGAAAGCCCGCGGTGCACCGCATGCTGCCGCTCTCCCTCACCTTCGATCACCGCGCGGTGACCGGCGGCGAGGCCGGCCGCTTCCTCGTCGCGGTGATCGCTGACCTCCAGCGCTCCGACTGATCTCCCCTCCTTGCTAAGGAGGGGTGGCGCCGAAGGCGACGGGGTGATCTCCCCTCCTTGCTGAGGAGGGGTGGCGCGAAGCGCCGGGGTGGTTTCGCAATCTCACCACCCAACAACCGCCGTAAACGCGCAGAGCAGTCGAGCCGTTGTTACTCCCATGCGGATCAACAATCTCAATCGCTTCAAGGTTCGTCGTCGAGAATTGCGAGCGCGTCTTACACCGCCAGAAGCACGACTATGGAATCATCTGAAGAGTAGCCAACTCCACGGCAGAAAATTCCGACGCCAGCACAGCGTAGGTCCGTATGTGCTGGACTTCTACTGCCCCGCAGAGAAACTCGCGATAGAGGTGGACGGCGCGGGCCACGACTCCCAGTCTGCGCAATGTCATGACCATGAGCGGGACGAGTTCCTGGGACGGTTTAGAATTCGTGTCTTGCGGTTTCAAAATGATGATGTGATGAACAATCTGGAAGGCGTGCTCATGGAGATCACCAGGAGCTTTTCAACCACCCCTTGATCCCCTCCTTTGGAAGGAGGGGAGAAATAAAGCGCCGGGTGACCTCCCCTCCTTGCTAAGGAGGGGCGGCGCTGAAGGCGACGGGGTGACCTCCCCTCCTTGCTAAGGAGGGGCGGCGCTGAAGGCGACGGGGTGACCTCCCCTCCTTGCCAAGGAGGGGTGGCGCCCAAGGCGACGGGGTGACCTCCCCTCCTTGCCAAGGAGGGGTGGCGCCCAAGGCGACGGGGTGGTTCAGTGCTCCACCGCCAGCTTGCGGTCGTTCCACTCCACCATGCCGTCCTTGAGGTTGTAGACGCGCTCGAAACCCAGGCCATAAAGGATCGCGGCGGCCGTCGTGCTGCGGACCCCGGAGCGGCAGATGGCGATGATGGGCCGTCCGCGGTGAGCCTCCAGCTCCGTGGAGCGGCTCGCGAGGTCGCGCAGCGGGATCAGGAGGCTGCCGTGGATGTGACCGAGTTCCCCGCGATATTCGTTGGGCTCGCGCACGTCGAGCAGCAGCGGCGGATTGGCCGAAGCGATTAATGCGCTTACCTCATCAGCCGTAAGCTGCTGCACCTGGTTCAGTTCCGTCAAATCGGGAAACTTCGTCCGGTCGTCATCGATTGCGGTCTGGTTCGGCTGCAGCACTTCCTGGATCTTGTCCGGCATCGGAAAGTTGAGGCTCGCCATGAGCGCGATGTACTGTTGCCGCGTGCGGCCCGCGACGCGCGGGTTATGCCGCTTCTCGTGGGCGATCGTGGAACTCTGGTTGCCGCGGTAGTCGTGCGCGGGAAAAACCAGGGTCTCGTCCGGCAGCGAAAACAGCTTTTCCGTGATCGAGTCGTACTGCTGGCCGGCATCGCCGCCCGCAAAGTCCGCCCTGCCGGTGCCGCCGATCAGCAGCACGTCCCCGGTGAACACGCGGTCCCCCGCGTAGAGACTGATGCTGTCGGGCGTGTGGCCGGGTGTGTAGAGCACCTGCACCGCGAGCTCGCCGAGGGCGATGCGATCGCCGTGCTCAACGTGTTCGTCCACCCCCGGCGCCGGCGCCCGGCGGTGCATGATCAGGCGTGACTGAGCGAGGTCGCGCAGTTGAAACGAGCCGGTGGGATGATCGGCGTGGGTATGGGTGTCGAGGATCGCGTCCAGTCTGAGCTGATGGTAGGCGAGAAACGCGAGATAGCGGCTGATATTGTCCCGGACCGGATCGATCAGCAGCGCCTTGCGCGTCCGTTCGCACGCCACCAGATAGGTCTTGCACTTGCCGTGGTTGAGCTCCGGAAAATGCAGCATGTCTGAGCAACCTCAGAATAGGTTAAGACGCCAAGCGGCTTCCGAACGGGTCATCCCCGCTTTTGCGAGGATGGCCCGTTCATAACCTTGGTAGGCCGGTCAGCTCCCGCGCCGTGCCTTATCAGTGGTCTTGCGACTCTTCAGATACCAGTCGAGTATCTGCTCACCGGTCCAGAACAGCACGCCTTTCTGCTTTTTCAGTCGTTCAAACACCGTTTCGAAATACTTGATGCGATGAGGCACACCGGAAATGTAGGGGTGGACCGCGATCGCCATCACCTTGGCCCGCGTCTTCGATTCCTCGTAGACGCGCTCGAAGTGATCCATGCATCGCGACACGAACTCGGCGTTCGCATGATGCTGCACCATCATCATCGGGATGTCGTTGAGTTCCACCGAGTACGGCATGGCGACCACCGGCCCGTGCGCGGTCCTGATCTCGCACGGCTCGTCATCGATGACCCAGTCGGCGATGTACTTTATCCCCGCCTCGGCGAGGTAATCGGGCGTGTAAAGGGTCTCCGTCAGTCCCGGACCCAGCCAGCCCACGGGCGCCTTGCCGGTAAAATCCTTGATGACTTTCACCGTCTTTCGAATCATCGCCCGCTGATCGGCCTCGACGTGTACGGGCTGCTGATCGTAGGAATGGCCGACGAACTCCCAGTCCGCGTCGCGCGCCGCTTCGGCCACGCGCCGGTAGTCCCGGCACACACGCGCATTGGTAAAAAGCGAAGCCTTGATCCCGAGACCATCAAGCGCCTCCTTAATGCGCCAGAATCCCACGCGCATGCCGTACTCGTGCCAGGCCCAGTGCGCAAAATCAGGTAAACGCGTGACACCGGTCGGCGGCGGCAGCACCTGGCGTGGCATCGGCCGGCCGATGTCCCACACTTCGACGTTGATTACGGGCCACACGATCATGCGTGCGCCTCCGGGCAGCTTCAACGGCGGGCGATCGATGATGGCGGAGTAGTCGAGACGCTTGGATGGAATCATGGCTTTTCCTTTTGGCTGCCAGGCACGGTGGAGGCGGAAGTCATTATAAAGCGTGCGGCCGCTTGCACGCACAAGCCAAATTATGAAAACCTCTCGTTGTGCGCCAGAAGGCGATTGTCTAACATGCGCCGATCACCCCGCTCACGAGGAACACCAGTGGAAATCCCCTGCCCGCCGCCCCGCCCCAATCCGAAACAACCCGATATCCCGACTCCGCCAGGCGCGTGCGACACGCACTTTCATTTGTTCGGCCCGGCAGCCAGATTTCCCTTCGCGCCGGAACGCGCCTACACGCCGCCCGAGGCGCCGCTCGAAGCGCTGCTCGCCATGCACGCGCGGCTCGGCATCGAGCGCGGCGTGGTGATTCAGGGCAATGCCCACGGCGCCGATAATTCCGCCTTGCTCGACGCGCTCAAACGCGAACCCAAGCGCCTGCGCGGCGCGGCCATCGTCAGGGACACGATATCCGGCGCGGAACTCAAGCGCATGGCGGACAGCGGCGTGCGCGCGCTGCGCTTTCATCACATGCCGGGCGCGCGTGGATACAGCGCCCTCGGGCTCAAGGCATTTGCGGCCCTTGCGCCGCGCATGGCGGAGCTCGGCCTTTACGTGCAATTCATGATGGACGCGAACGGGCTGCAGGACGCCTTGCCTTACTTTGCCGGTTGGCAGCTCCCCATCATGATCGATCACATGGGCAACATCGACGCCACTCACGGTGTAAATCAGCCGGGTTTTCAGCTTATGTGCAAGCTGCTCGCGGAAGGCAGGCTCTGGGTGAAGGTGTCCGGCGCATACCGGATCTCGAAGCGATATCCGGATTATCCCGACGCCCGCCCTTTCCACGAAGCACTCGTCAAGGCCAATCCCCAGCAGGTCGTGTGGGGCACTGACTGGCCGCACCCGCGGCTGGACAAGGACATGCCCGACGACGGCCACCTGCTCAATCTCTTCAACGCCTGGACGCCGGACGCCGCGCTGCGCAGGAAAATCCTGGTCGAGAATCCTGCGCGGCTCTACGGTTTCGAGTAATTATTGAGCTTCGTGCAATTTTTCACTCAAGGCATTGTCGCCACTCCCCGTAAGCCTGCGCCAGGTCAAGCTCACCATACTCCCGCAAGCGCCGCTCATAGTCATCAAGGAAGATTCGGTACAGAGGCAGCAGCCCGCTCTCAAGTACTGCCACAACCCTACGATCACGTGGGTCAAGAGGCTCAAAGCGCCACTCAAGGCCTTTTCGGGCTAAATCTGCCGCCGGTCCAGTCTCAACCGTTACAAAGTACTCGACTGCCTGGTTATTCATGCCTATCTGTCCGGTGCGCGCCGTGAAAAGAAAGCGGACGGGGTAGAGCACGAGTTTCGTCAGCGTTTTCGTGTTTGCGTTCGCGAACTCGACCGGATTTCGAAGCTGAGCTGTAACCGCTGGCGTTGACAGATGCTTTAGGGCAAATCGAGCGCCTGACACAACCAATTCCCTCAGGGTTGGAGACCGGAGCTGGGATCGAACGTCTCGCCCGGCGAGCAAGCGCCCGAATTGCTTCAGATCAAGCAGGTCCAGTGGCGGAAAACGCCCACCGCTTGCGATCCCGGCCAGCGTGCCCAAGGATCCCCAATACACCGACAGGCGCTCGGCAAGCGGGGCGCCGCCGGCTCTCACCTCGGTCAATAGCCGATCGACCGCCTTTGCGTCCCCTTCGTCGAGGGGATCAGTCAGAAGTAGACCCAGGTCGAGATCGCTGACGTAGACACTGAAGCCGCCATGGGCAAGGCTGCCGAGGGCATATGCTGCGACCAGGCGTTGGCCCCAAACGGTTCGAGCCAGCTCGACCGCATGCATCAACACGCGCTCGCCGGCTTTTACTGGTGCCAAAGTGGACGACGGCACAGCTATCACCGGCCGCATGCCGATGGGTGCAAGCCCGCTAGCATGATAGTCGAGAAATACCTCGGGCGGCGCCCAGCCTTCGTGGCCGCGCTGCAAACGGCGCTTGCGCATGCCAGTGCCGGCAGCCACTGCGGGAATCGAAACGTCATGTGCCCCTCGATTTCCGCAGCGACGCAAGCAGAAACGCTACTGGTCGACCTTGATGTTCGCCTGCTGCGCGATCTTGCGATACTTGTCGATCTCCGCCTGCTGAAAGGCCGCAAGTTCTGATGGCGAATTGCCGATGGCCTCGGCAGCCTGATCCGTCATGCGCGCCTTGTAGTCGGGTGACTGCACGATGCGCGTGATTTCCGTGCCCAGCTTGTCGAGCACGTCCTTCGGCATCGCGGCCGGCGCCCACACGGCGTTCCACTGGGTGACGTCGAATCCTGGCAGTGTCTCGGCGAGCGCCGGCACGTCCGGCAGCAGCGGCACGCGCTTTTGTGTCGTCACCGCCAGGGCGCGCAACTTGCCGGTCTTCACATGCTGCAGCGCCGGCAGCAGCGTGGCAAACCCGCTTGGTAGATGCCCGCCGAGCAGATCGATGATCGCCGGACCCATGCCCTTGTACGGCACGTGCACGATGTCGATCTTGGTCAGCATTTTCAGCCACTCGCCGGCGAAGTGATGGGTGCTACCGGCGCCGGCCGAACCGAATGTCATCGATCCGGGCTTCGCTCTTGCGAACGCGATGTATTCCTTCACCGACTTGATGGGTACCGACGGATGCACGACCAGCGCCATCGGGATCACAATCGCCAGCGTGATCGGCGCGAAATCCCTGACCGGGTCGTACGGCATCTTCGGGAAGAGCGCGACATTGAGCGCGGCTTCGGCCGAGGCGCTGACCATGAGGGTATAGCCGTCGGGCGGCGCCTTGGCGACGATGTCCGCGCCTATCATCCCGCTCGCGCCGCCGCGGTTGTCGATGACGACCGGCTGGCCCCAGCGTTCGCTGAGCTTCTGCGCGATCGGCCGCGCGGTCATGTCGGCGCCGCCGCCCGGCGGGTACGGCACGACGATGCGAATCGCCTTGTTCGGGTAGGTCTGCGCCGCAATCGTCGTGGCGAGCACCGTAGCGGAATACAGGAATCCAGCCGAAACGGCGAGAGCAAACCTCATCCAATACGTGGCACGCATAGTTCCTCCTGTTCGGTCCGAGCCAGCGCGGGAAGGGAAATGTCCATAGCAAGATAAAGTTCTCTATAAGACACATAATGTCCTATAATAACCAATGTGTCAAGCATCCCGCTGGGGAGAGTATCGAGGGCGCTGGCTGCAGGGCCGGATCTGGATGGAGATTGAGGGCAAGATATTGACATGAAAGAACAAACAGGACACAATGTATCCTATATGAAAAAGCCCGTCGGTGTCACCCAGTCCCACGCCTTCTGGCGCCTCAAGCGGTTGCGCGAGCTCAAAGGGATCACCCTGGAGGAGCTTGCCGCACGAACGGGGCTCACCAAGTCCTATTTATCCAAGGTCGAGCGAGGCGTTTCCGTTCCCTCCATCTCCACCGCGCTGAGAGTAGCGGAAGCGTTTGAAACAGGGGTGGGTGACCTTTTCGGCGTGACCGCGTCAAACAACGACTTCGTCGTGGTGCGGAGGGACGAGCGCAAGCCGTTCAGTCGCCGGCCAGGGGAAAAAGCCGGATACCGTTATGAAGCGATCGCGCCGGGGGCGGCGCACGGCCTCTTCGAGGTTTTCGTCGTGCATCCGCCGTTCAAGGAACCGCCGGATTACAAGAGATCCCAACATTCCGGGCACGAGATGATCTTCGTCGTGAAGGGAAGAGTCGACGTCACCTTTCCGCACACCTCGGTCAAGCTTTCAGCCGGCGACTGCATGGTCTTCAGCGGACAGATGCCGCACCGGGTGCTCTCCGTTAGGCCGCAGCGTGCGGAAGCGCTCGTCATCGTCACGAGTGACAAGGAACACGCGGTTTAAGGGTTGATTCCACATAGAAGTGTGGGGCACCGACTGGCCGCACCCGCGGATGGAAGAAGAGATGCCCGACGACGGCCGTCTTCTCGATCTATTCAACACCTGGACGCCGGAGGCCGCGCTGCGACGAAAAATCCTGGTCGAGAATCCCGCGCGGCTTTACGGTTTCGAGTGATACCGGCCAGAGGAATTAGTTGAAATTTGACTAAGCGCAAGGTATCTTAAGATTACAGTACATCGTCATTTTAACAAGGAGATAAAATGAAAGCGCGAATTCTTGCCGTAGTTCCTGCAATGTTTTGCCTGACTGTCGCCTTTGCTCAACAACCTGCGAAGGTGGAAACAAAGGGCGTAGAGTCAAAAATTAAATCCGAACAGACAGCTTCGGGCTATTTGACTGAGCTTAACGGTAAATACAAGCTCCGAGCTGTCGAAACAACCATCCAACCCGGAGGACATATCGGAAATCATCATCATGCCGGACCCGGCATTCGGCTTGTTAAATCTGGGCAACTCACTTACGTTGCCGGCGATAAGACGATTGTCTACAAAGCCGGAGGCTACTTCTATGAATCCGGAGATGTAACCCATGAAGCCTTTAACAAGGGTAAAGCTCCCGTCACGATTGTTAACTTCGAAATTGTACCTGTCTCCCTGAAAGGCGGCTCGATAATGCCTCCGAAGTAGTAATAGTGTCGGTTTCGCTTGAGCACTAACGGAAAGGCCAGGAAAAAGAGGAGAGAGACATAGGGCAGTTATAGTGTTGCCGCCTTTCTCCTCTCACCGTTCGCCTCCCGCCTTTCCACTCTCATACAGCCACGGCCGTTCCTCGCGGTAAGCCTCTTCGAAGCCTTCAATTTTTTCCGCGTATTGGCGAGTGCGGGCGATGTCGTCCAGGCCGTCCAGCAGGCATTTCTTGCGCACCGGGTGGATGTCGAACCGGTGCACCTTCCCTTCCACGTCCGTCACCGTCTGTGCCGCGAGGTCGACCGTGAGCGCAGCGCCCGGCCGGTCGTGCAATTGCTTGCGGATTGCCGCACACCCGGTTTCCGTCAGCACCACCGGCAGCAAGCCGTTCTTGGAGCAGTTGTTGGCATGGATGTCGCCGAAGCTCGGCGCAATCACGCACCGGATGCCGAATTCGTACAGCGCGTAGACCGCGCTTTCACGCGAAGAGCCGCAGCCCCAGTTGCGGTCGGCGACGATGATCTGCGCGCGCCGGAAAGGCTCGCGGTTGAGGATGTAATCCTTTTCCGACCCGTCGGCGTCGAAGCGCCGGTCGTGAAATAGAATCTGCGCGTGTTTCGGACCGCGCGGCACCTTGTTGAAGCGCGTCGGACACAGTTGATTGGTGTCGACGTTCGCTTCGTCGATCGGCGCCGCGATGGCGGTCAGTGTGGTAAATGGTCGCATGGCATCCTCAGTTCAAATTCAACAGCTTCAACGCAGAGACGCAAAGTGCGCGAAGGACGCAAAGGAAGCAAGGCGAATACAACTGAAGAGCCTCTCTTTGCGAACTTTCTCTTCGTCTTTGCGCCTTTGCGTTGATGCTTTTACGTTACTTCAGCAACTCGCGCACGTCGGCAAGGCGTCCCGTTAACGCCGCTGCGGCGGCCATGGCCGGGCTCACGAGGTGCGTTCTGCCGCCGGTTCCCTGGCGCCCGCGGAAATTACGGTTGGAAGTCGAGGCGCAGCGTTCTCCCGGCTGCAACTGGTCGCCGTTGATCGCGGTGCACAGCGAGCAGCCCGGGTCCCGCCACTCGAAGCCTGCAGCACGGAAGACCTGATCCAATCCTTCCTTTTCCGCCTGCCGCTGCACCGTCCGCGAACCCGGCACCACCCACGCCGGCACCTGCGCACGCCCGAGCCGCGCGACTTCCGCCGCCGCGCGCAGATCTTCGATGCGGCTGTTGGTGCAGGAACCGATGAATACGCGGTCAATTAGGATGTCCGCGAGCGCCATGCCGGGTTTCAGCGCCTGGTAATCGAGCGCAGCCGCGATTTCCCCGCGCTTGGCCTCGTCCGGTGCATCGTCCGGATCAGGTACCTTGCCTGTAACCGGAGCCGCGTGTTCGGGGCTTATGCCCCAAGTCGCCATCGGCGCAATCGCGCCGGCGTCCATCCCAACCTCCCTGTCAAATACCGCTTCGGATTCGGAAGGCAATGATTTCCAGAACGCCAGCGCTTCGTCCCACGCTGCGCCCTTGGGCGCGTACGGCCGATCTTTCATGTAGGCGAATGTCGTCGCGTCGGGAGCGACCATCCCCGCCCGCGCGCCGGCCTCGATCGACATGTTGCACACCGTCATGCGCGCTTCCATGCTCATCGAGGTAATTGCCGACCCCGCGTATTCGACTACATGGCCGGTGCCGCCGCCGGCGCCGATCCTGGCGATAAGGGCGAGAATCACGTCCTTCGCCGCCACGCCGAAGCCGAGCCTGCCGTTGATCCTGATCCGCATGGTTTTCGGCTTGCGCTGCCAGATGGTCTGGGTCGCCATCACATGCATCATCTCCGATGCGCCGACGCCCCACGCGAGGCAGCCGAAGGCGCCGTGGGTCGAGGTGTGCGAGTCGGCGCCGACGATGATGAGCCCCGGCTGGGTGATGCCCTGCTCCGGGGGCACGATGTGCAGGATGCCCTGCCGCGGGTCGTCGATGCCGAACAGCGTCACGCCGTGCCGTGCCGTATTGTCGGCGAGTTTCAGGACCATGTTGCGGATTTCGGGATTGGAAATGCCGTTTACGCCCCTGTCGCGCCCCGTCGTCGGCACGTAGTGATCGTTGAAAGCGAACACCTGCTGCGGACGGGCCACCGTTCGCTTTTGCGCGTCGAGCGCGGCGAACGCGTGCGAAGAACCTTCATGGATCAGCGCGCGGTCGACGTGGAGCAACAACTCCCCCTCTTCCTCCGCGATCACGTGGCGCTGCCAGATCTTCTCGAACATCGTGCGTGCGGTGATCATCACTTCTCCTGAGAGCCCGTAACATAATGAAACGCGTGATGTGTTTCATTATGTTACGGGCTCTTAATCATTCCAAGGTCCGTCAGGATCGATTTGTACTCGGCGTAATCCGAATCAAACAATTTCTTCGTCTGGCCGCTGTCCAGATAATTCGGTTCCCAGACGTTGGCCTGAAGCGCCTGTTTCCAGGTTTCGGTCGCCACGGCGCGCGACAAGACATCGTTCCAGAACGCGATCTGCTCGCGCGTCATGCCCCGCGGACCGATGACGCCCCGCCAGGTGTCCATCACCACAGGATATCCCTGTTCCGTCCAGGTCGGCACTGCTTCATAAGGGTGGCCAATGCGCTTGGGCGCGGCGATCGCGACCACCCGTATCTTGCCGGTTTCCACCATGCGTACCACCGATGAAGTCGTGCCGACGTGGGCGTCGATATGACCACCGAGCAGCGCCGTGACGGCGTCGCCGCCGGAACCCAGAATGACCGCCTTCAGCTTTCTCACGTCCACGCCCGCGGCCTTCGCCGCCAGCGCAAACGCCAGGTGATTGATGCTGCCCAAGGTGGTCGGGGTCGATACCGCCAAGGACCCGGGATCCTTGCGCAGGCGGTCGATAAAATCCTGCCCGGTCCTGATCGGCGAATCGGCGCGCACCGCGACGGCGGTGTACTGGCTCAACAGGTTGGCAAGCGGCGTTACCTCCGTGTACTTGACCGGGGTGCGGCCGTTGATGTCGTTGGCGATCATGTTGGGCGTGTTGGTCGCGATGTAATGTCCGTCGCCCGCGTGCTGATTCAGATAAACGAGAGACACCGCGCCGCCGCCGCCCGGTTTGTTGACCACCGTCACCGGGACTCTGACGAGGCCGGTTTCCTGGAAGATTTTCTGCAGGGTCCGCGCGGTCAGGTCGACGCTGCCCCCGGGCGTTGTCGGAACGACGATTTCAACGGGCCGTTCGGGCTTCCAGCCTTGCGCCCCCGCGGGCGGGCAAGCACACGCCATTGCCGCGATCAGTAGCGACGAGAACGAGGACACCATGAAGCGTTTTCGGAAAGCACTCGAAATCAATTGAACCACCCAGCCCTCGCCTCACCAAGTTAAGTATTTTTGAAAACAATATAGATTTAGAGCGCCTGTCAAAATGATTCTCCCCTCCTTTTCAAGGAGGGGTGGCGCGTGAGCGCCGGGGTGGTTAAACCCCGGATCCCGTTCACCACCCCGCTCGCTGCGCGAGCACCCCTCCTCGGTGAGGAGGGGAGAAAGGGCGCAGTGGATCAACTCCCCATTCATTTTGTTACGCGCTCCAAGTTATATTCGTGCAATAACGCCTTGGCTCACGGCGTTATTGTTTTTCACCTGCGTTCATCGGCGTACCCCTCAAAGGGGTATTGAAAAGAAGGGCATTGAGAAGAATCCATCTGCGGTCGTCCTTCCCGCGTCAGATGCCGCGGATCACGTCGGGACTCGCCTTGATTTCGCCGCGCTCGACGCGTCTGACGATCTCATTCATTTTCGCGTGAGTCGGAGCCGGCACGCCGATTTCCCCGCCCCGCGCGGCGACGTAGCCGTTGATGAAATCGGTTTCGGTGCGACGTCCCTTCGCGATATCCTGCGCCATCGAAGGACGCTGCTCTTCAGAGCGCTTCTTGGCGGCTTCAATCAGAATGTCGGTGATCCCGGCCAGCGCATCCTTGTTGCCCTCGCCCGCGCGCGCCAGCGTCTCCGCCTCCATGCCGAGCATTTTCTCGAGCTGATAGCCCAGCGCCTGTCCCACGCGCACGGCCTCCGAGCCCAGCCGGATCGACAGCCAGCGTGGTCCCTCGGCAAGGTCGCGCTGATTGCCCTTGAGCCCGCTCGCCGCGGACAGGCCGTTGCGCATCGAGTTCACCACGAGCTTCGACCAGCGCTCGCCCCACAGGTTGGTGGTCACTTTGGAGCTGTCAGCAGAGCGCAGCAACTCGGCGACTTCTTCGGCGCGCCGGGTGACGCGCCCGTGCGGTTCGCCGGCACGGAATACCGTGTGCTTGTCGCCGCCGATCGGCACCGTGCGTTTGACGTGACCCGGCTGATAGAGCTCAGCGGCGACCAGGCTCGCAATGCAGCCCAGGGTCCTGCCCCAGCCTACGATCGCCGCGATACGCTCCTCGTTGATGCAATTCTGCAGTGACACGACAAAACCATCCGGCGCCAGGTAGGACTTGATCAGATGCGTGGCCCACTCGGTGTCGTAGGATTTCACGCAAATGAAAGCGATGTCGATCGGCTTTTGCTTCGTCAGGTTCTGCACGTCGCATACGTGCAAGGCGTTGACCCGGACCGAGTGACGTTCGGCCTCCGTCAGACCGGAAAGCTGCAGCCCGTGGCTGCGCATATACTCGACATGCTCCGGCCAGGCGTCGATCAGCGTGACGTCGTGACCGGCGCGCGTCATGTGTCCTCCGGCATAACCGCCGATCGCCCCCGCCCCTACCACCACGATCCGTTTACCCACTCCAAGCTCCTAAAGTCAAAAACATCAACGCAAAGAACGCCAAGAGAAAGCGAAGACGCAAAGTAAACCAGACAAAACCGAAAGATTCACGGCAACAATCCTATTGAAAAGAAGAGGGTTTGGGCTATTCCTCTTTTAATTGTTGTTCGTTTTTGTTTTTTCCTCTGCGTCCTTTGCGAGCTTTTGCGTCCTTTGCGTTAATGCTGTTTAAGCTTTTCGACGATCGCGTCGGTCATGGCCCGCGTGCCGGCATCCCCGCCGAGATCGCGCGTGACGTGGCGCTTCTCGCGCAGCACCTGGACCAGCGCATTTTCGATGCGGTAACTGCCGCCGAACGGCGTCTGGGTCGGGCCTTTGAGTGCGAGTCTGGTCCTGTCGATGGAGTCGAACACGGCCAGCGGCAGCGGTGTGCCGGCCTCCCGTTCCGCGCGCAGCCCGGCGGCGACTTCCTCGAAGCGGACGGCGGCGCCTGACGCCAGCACGATCTCCCTCGCCGCGCGCGCAACCTCCGGGCCGATGCCGTCGCCGGGGATTAACGT
>MERI01000217.1 GCA_001772005.1 Betaproteobacteria bacterium RIFCSPLOWO2_12_FULL_62_58
CGATGTTGATGATCGCGCCATTCACGTCGAGAAACGCGACCGACAGCGGGAGGTAGGTGTTCATCATCCACATGCCGTGCATCGCGACTTCCGGGAACACGAACAGCATGCCGCGGTTCTCCGGCAGCATGCGCCGGTGCATCAATCCCTGGGAGCGCTGGGCATCGGTGCTCGCAACCTCGGCGGTGATCTTGTGCTTGCCGATGCTGAGCGTGATTTCCGGCAGTTCGGCGCGCGCGCCGGCGGCGAGCAGTACGAACACAACCGCAGCGAGGGCTCGCTTTGGGAAAGCGATTCTCATGAGTCGATCAACGTTCAACGCCGCGCGCTCGTGACCAGCCAGTCGCTTACGGCATTGAGGATAGGCTCGATCTCGCCGACCGCCGGTAATGCCTCCAACGTGATCGCCGGGTGGCGTTCGCGCAAGCCGTTCAGCATTTGCCGCAGATCGCGCTTCAAGTGGCCCCCTTGCGCCATGAACATCGGCGCCACGATGATGTGAGTGTGTCCCGCGCCGGAGAGCCTGGCGACGGCATCGGGGAGCGAGGGCTGCATGATCTCGAGAAAAGCAAGCTCGACGGCGAGATCCGGCCGGCGCGCGGCGATCTTGCGTTGAATCTTGTCGAATGGCAGCCGCCATTCCGGATCGCGCGCACCGTGGGCGAAGAGGATGAGGGCCGATTTCATCGGAATGATGAACGCGGAACGCGGAACGATGAACGGCAGGCCGTCATTTGATTCGCTTCTTGTTCATCGATCATCATTCATCGTTCATCGATGTCCAGTGCTTCCAAACCCGCCCGCACCGCGGTGGCTCTCGTCGAACGCCTCCACGACGTTGAAGCCGACCTGCACCACCGGCACCACCACCAGTTGCGCCAGACGCTCCATGGGATTCACTACAAACGGCGCGTTGCCGCGGTTCCAGGTCGAGACGAAGATCTGTCCTTGGTAATCCGAGTCGATCAGTCCCACGAGGTTGCCGAGCACGATGCCGTGTTTGTGGCCGAGGCCCGAGCGCGGCAATACCACCGCCGCCAGCCCGGGATCGGCGAGGTGAATCGCGATGCCCGCGGGAATCAGCTCGGCCTGTCCCGGCTGCAGCACGAGCGGCGCGGGTATGCACGCGCGCAAGTCGAGCCCGGCGGAACCCGGCGTCGCGTAGTGCGGCAATTGCTCGCGCAGCCGCGCGTCGAGAACTTTTACGTCGATAGTTTTCATTGCTTCCCGGTGAAAGAGTGAATGTGTGAAAGAGTGGAGGAGCGAAGGAGTGAAGCAAGGTTTTGCTCATTCACGCCTTCACTTCTTCACCCCTTCACTTGGCTTTGCGGCGCTTCGCGCCGTAAAGCTTCGCGATGTGGGCAATGATCTGGCGCGCCACGACCTCCTTCGGCGCGCGCTCGAGTCTGTGCGTGCCCGCGTCGTCGAGCAGCGTGACTTCGTTGTCGTCGGCGCCGATCGCTTGTTGCGCGAGGTTGGCGACCATCAACTGCACGTTCTTGCGGCGCCGCTTCTGGTCGGCGTACGCATCCAGGTTGCGGCTCTCGGCCGCAAACCCGGCGCAGAAAGGCGGCTTCGGGCGCGCCGCGACCCAGCCCAGAATGTCCGGATTTGGCACGAGTTTGAGCTGCAGCTGCGGCTCGACCGTCTTCTTGATTTTGTGCTGCCGCGGTTTATCAACGCGATAATCGGCGACCGCGGCCACGCCGATATAAATGTCCGTGCGCGCCACGTGCCGCTTGACCGCCTCGAACATCTGCGCCGCCGTTTCGACTTGCGTCACCTTGGCGCCGGCCGGCGCCGGCAGGCTCACGGGGCCCGAGATCAGCGTGACTTCGGCGCCCGCTTCGAGCGCCGCACGCGCCACCGCGTAGCCCATCTTGCCGGAACTGCGGTTGGTGATGCCGCGCACCGCGTCGATCGGCTCGAAAGTCGGCCCGGCGGTGATCAGCACGCGCGCGCCGGCGAGCAGCTTGGGCGCAAGGAATGCTGAAACTGCCTCGGCGATTTCCTCGGCTTCGATCATGCGGCCCATGCCGACTTCGCCGCACGCCTGATCGCCGCTGGCCGGGCCGAGCACGATTACGCCATCGCGCTTGATCTGTGCGATGTTGCGCTGAGTCGCCGGGTGGTCCCACATCTGGCGGTTCATCGCCGGTGCGACCAGGAGCGGGCATTCCCGGGCGAGGGCCAGCGTGGAGAGGAGGTCGTCGGCGAGGCCGTGAACCAGCTTGGCGATAAAATCCGCCGTTGCGGGTGCGACGACGATCGCGTCTGTGCCGCGCGAGAGTTCGATGTGCGCCATGCCGCTGGCGACGCGCGTATCCCACATGTCGGTGAACACCGGGTTGCCCGACAGCGCCTGCAGGGTGGCGGGCGTGATGAAGCCGCATGCGGCCTCAGTCATCACCACCTGCACCTCGATGCCGCGCTCCGTGAGGCGCCGCACGAGTTCAGCGGCCTTGTACGCAGCGATGCCGCCGGTCAGGCCGAGCAGCACTTTTTTGCGCGAGGGATCAGTCACGTAGCGCTTTCAGTTCAAGAAAAGTACAAGTGTAACTGCTATAGCGGTGAATGGTAAATGGTGAATGGTGAGCGGCAAGCGGTAAGCGGTAAGCGGCAACCGGTAAACGGCGGCGATTACAAGGGCGTTAAACCGCTAACAGCTCACTGCTCACCGCTTACCAAGAAATGGCAATCACCGACTGGCCGCTGGACGACCGCCCCAGGGAGAAACTGCTCGACAAGGGCGCGGAAACCCTGTCTGACGCCGAGCTGGTGGCGATTTTTCTGCGCACCGGCATCAAGGGCAAGAGCGCGGTCGATCTCGCACGCGAAGTCTTGAGGCGTTGCGGTTCCCTGTCGGCGTTGTTTGCCGCAAGTGGCGAGGTTTTCTACGCTGTTCCCGGTCTCGGCCGGGCCAAGTATGCGCAGCTGCAGGCGGTGCTTGAAATGGCACGGCGCGCACTCAAAGAGCAGATCAGCCGCGGTGTCGCGCTCAATTCGCCCCAGACCGTGCGCGACTACCTCCGGTTGAAGCTTCAGGACCGTCCGCATGAAGTCTTTGTCAGCGTGTTTCTCGATGCGCAGAACCGCGTGCTGGCGGTGGAAGAGCTGTTCCGCGGCACGCTCACTCAAACCAGCGTCTATCCGCGCGAGGTGGTGAAGCGCGCTCTCCATCATAATGCCGCGGCACTGATCTTCGCCCACAATCATCCATCGGGCATCGCCGAACCGAGCCGCGCCGATGAAGCGTTGACGCAGGCGTTGAAGCAGGCGCTGGCGCTCGTCGACGTGAAGGTGCTCGATCACTTCGTAATCGGAGCTGCGGCCGCCATGTCGTTCGCCGAGCGCGGGCTCCTGTAACCGCTGTTCCGAGTTCAAAGTTCAAGGTTCAATGTGTAGGACTGAGTATGGCAACCATTGAGAAGTTTGAAGATCTGAAGGCGTGGCAGGAAGCTCGCCGGTTGGCACGCGATCTTTACGCTTTGTCCGGCAAGGGGGAATTTGCGAGAGACTATGCCCTGCGCGATCAGGCGCGTCGGGCAGCGATTTCCGTGCTGTCGAATATAGCCGAGGGTTTCGAGCGTGGCGGGAATTCGGAGCTGGTCCAGTTTCTGTCCATCGCAAAAGGCTCTGCGGCGGAGATCCGCGCACAGTTATGCATCGCATGTGACTGCGGATACATCAATTCGAAGCAATTCGCTGAACTGCACGCCACCGCTAAGGACGTCGGCGGCAAGCTCGGCGCTTTGATCGCATACCTGCGTAACTCCGGTATGAAAGGGACCAAATTCAAGCCTTGAGCCGCCAGGCTCCGGAACCCTAAACTTTGAACTTTGAACCCGAAACCCGGAACCTTGAACCCGGAACGTTGAACTTTGAACCTTGAACTTTGAACATGGAACCCCCAGCCGGCCAGCGGCGGCTTGAGCCGGCGGCGAAAACCCTGTAGAATCCGCACCTTTCGGAATCCTGGAGCAGCGTCATGGCACGTGTCTGTCAAGTCACCGGCAAGAAGCCGCAGTTGGGGAACCACGTTTCCCATGCCAACAACAAGACCCGGCGGCGTTTCCTGCCGAACCTGCAGTATCGCCGTTTCTGGGTCGAAAGCGAGAATCGCTGGGTCAGCATGCGGCTGTCGCAGCATGGATTACGTACGATCGACAAGAAAGGCATCGACGCCGTGCTGGCTGAAATGCGCGCCCGCGGCGAGCGGATCTAACGGGAGCTGAGATGAGAGAGAAGATCAAACTGGAGTCCTCGGCCGGCACCGGCCACTTCTACACCACCACCAAGAACAAGCGGACCATGCCGGAGAAGATGGAAATCAAGAAGTACGATCCGGTAGCGCGCAAGCACGTGATCTACAAGGAAGCGAAAATAAAGTGACCGCGTAGCGGTCATCCCGGACTCGATCCGGGATCCATTCACGCGCAGAGCGCTTCGGAGCGGGGGATTTAAAGAAACAAATAAGCCCGCCTCGGCGGGCTTTCTTACGTAGCGGCTTTCCTGCTGAATCCTTGATCCTGAATCCTGACCCCTGCCGTCAGGCGTAGCTGCGCAGCCTTCTCGAGAAATCCTGCAGCGCCTCAATGCCGCTCACTTCGGCGCGATGGCACCAATCCTCGAGCTGGTGTACCAGCTGCTCCTTGGAGGCGTTCGAGCGCTGCCACACCGCCGCCAGATCATCGCGCATGGTGTAAACCGTCGCGAGTACCTTGCTGTGATTGATCACCTCGTCGCGCTTGGCGCGCTCGGTCTCCGGCAGCGCGGCCGCGTCGATGTGCAGCCAGCGTTTCAGCGCCGCACGGTCGACGCTCACGGCGCGCGCCTTCAGCTCACGCATTTCATCGGCGCAGGTCCGACGCAGCGACTTCGCGTACTTGGCGACCACATCGTAGCGATGGGTGATCACCGCCTGCAGCGTGGCGAGGTCGCAGCGCGTCTTGGCAGCATCGAGCTTGATTTTGGGCGCAATCTTCTTGACCTGCGCCAAGCGCAGCGTTTCAAGAGTACGGATGTAGAGCCAGCCGATGTCGAATTCGTACCAACGGTTCGACAGACGGGCCGAGCTCGCGTAAGCATGATGGTTGTTGTGCAGCTCTTCGCCGCCGATCAGGATGCCCCACGGCACGATGTTGGTGCTCGCGTCTTCAGGCTGGAAGTTGCGGTAGCCCCAGTAGTGGCCGATGCCGTTGATCACGCCCGCGGCGAAGAATGGAATCCATGCCATCTGCACCGCCCAGATGGTGACGCCGATGAAGCCGAACAGGATGAAATTCAACACCATGAGCAACGAAACGCCAATGACCGAATGCCGCGTATAAATGTGGCGCTCGATCCAGTCGTCGGGCGTGCCTTGGCCGTATTTTTCCAGCGTTTCCCGGTTCACCGACTCCTTGCGGTAGAGCTCGGTGCCTTCCCACAGCACCTTGTTGATGCCGAGCACCTGCGGGCTGTGCGGATCGTCCGCGGATTCGCATTTCGCGTGATGCTTGCGGTGGATCGCGGCCCATTCCTTGGTGACCATGCCGGTGGTGAGCCACAACCAAAACCGGAAGAAATGGCTCGGCAGCGGATGCAGATCGAGCGCGCGATGCGCCTGGTGCCGGTGCAGGAAGATCGTTACCGCCGCGATCGTGATATGGGTGACGATCAGGGCGTAGACAACGTAACCCCACCACGGCAAATCAATAACCCCTGAAAACATGTGCTCCTCGTTACAAGCTTATTTGGACGCCAGTAGTCTACCGAAGTTCGCCTGTGAGGCATAGCATTTTCTGCGTGACCAGCGTGCCTCGGCGGTGTGCAAACTCGTCTCTAGGCGGTTGAACGCATTGAAGAAATACGGCAAAACCTATGCCTGTGGCATGCCCTGAGCGCACGCTTCCGGTATTGCGCGAAAACGCCTCGAAGCGGCTGCAGGCTGCGTCGCTGAAGGCGGAAGCTGGAAAGATGGAAGGAGGACGGCGGATCGATCAAGACTTTCCTGACTTCCTTTGTGCTCTTTGTGTTCTCCCTGGCCAGACTTACCGCTTGCCGCCCGCCGCTTACGAAGTCTTGGTAGTCACGCTGCCCAGCACGCGCACGTCGCGCTGCGGGTAGGGGATCTCGACGCCGCGCTGCTTGAACTCGCGCCAGATCTCGTGATAGAGATCGGAGACGAGATTGCCCGTGCCTTCTTCGGGATCCTCGATCCAGACGCCGAGTTCGAGGTCGATGCCATTCTCGCTGAACTGCTTGATGAGCACCTTGGGGGCGGGTTCGCGCAAGACGCGCGCGTGTCGCTGCGCCGCGTGTTCCATGATTTCGATCGCGGCGTCGAGGTCGGACTGGTAGCTCACCTGCACCGCAAGCGGGACGCGCACGCGCCGGTCGGTGTAGGAGTGGTTGATCACGGTCGAGGTGATGATGGTTTCATTGGGAATGATGGCCTCGACTCCGGTCAGCCCGCGCAGCACGACATAGCGCGCCGTCAATTTGGTGAGCTGGCCCGTGAACTTGTCCACCGTGACGAGATTGCCGATGCCGACCGAGCGGTCCATCAGGATGATGAAGCCGCTCACGTAATTGCTGGCGATCTTCTGCAGACCGAAGCCGATGCCCACGCCGAGCATGCCGCCGAACACCGACAGCACGGTCACGTCGATGCCGACCGCCGGCAGCGCGATCAACACTGCGGCGAGGACGAGCAGTGCCTGGGCAAGCTTGGAAAACATCACGCGCAGGTTGATATCGAAGCTTTCCGCGCCCATCAAGCGCGCTTCGAGGAATCGTCCCAGCCACAGCGCGATGAGCAGCGTCAGCAGCACCGACAGCGCGCCCTGCAGGATCAGCAGCAGCGAGATGCGCTGCTTGCCGACCGCGAAGCCGAGATCGTCGAGGAACTTCAGCAAGTCGGGCGCAAGTCCCGTGACATAGAGCGCGAAGCCGATCCACACCGCCCAGCCGATGCCCCGCGTCAGCGTGTCGCGCCAGCCGCTCGGGGCGAATACCTGCCGCAGCATGAGCACCGCGAAGCGGATGATGGCGAACGAGGTAAGCAGCGGCACCACCACGTTGAGCATGTGCACGCTCTGCCACTGCCGGAGAATCACGCGCCCGACCAGCACCAGCGCCAAGGCGGTCAGCGGGAGCTGCAGCTGGCTCAGTATTTCGAGGCCGAAAGCCCGTTTGCCGTGCGCGACGGCAAGCCGCGGTTGGATGAGCCTGCCGAACAACCATGCGACGAGCACGCTGATGAAGATCACCACTGCCTGCCACAGCACCTTGACGTTGTGCAGGTCGGCCCACAGGTCGAGGAGCAGGGTACTCATTCGGACGACTCGGTCATCATCATGCGCAGGGGTGTGATGGCGCAGATTCTAGCAGGTTGCCGAAAAATTCCCTTGCCCGCAACGCGAGCGACCCCCGTTGAAAAAGGGGGCAAGAAACAGATTCCCCCCTTTTCCAAAGGGGGGTGAGGGGGGATTTGATCTTGCCCGTCATGCGGCGGTGCTAGAATGAATTCACACCGGTTGTGGGAGGCGCCATGGTTGCTTACGACAGTATGTCCCGGGCCGAGCTGATCGAGACCATCCGCTCGCTTGAAGCGCGGCTGGCAAACGCCGCATCAGGCGTGGATAACCCGCCTGACGATTGCGCGAAATTTCCGGTATTTGGCGAACGGGAACGGCGGGAATTCGAAACGAGCCCGTGGCCGATCCGGATCTTTGACCGCGACACAACGCAATACCTGGCGGTCAACGATGCTGCCCTGACACTCTACGGTTACACGCGGGAGGAGTTCCTTGAACTGAGGCCGCTGGATACCCGGCCTCCCGAAGAGCGATCCGAGTTTTACACCACGCTTGCCGAACCCACGGGCTACCTCCGTCACCGGGGTCCGCGCAGGCATTTAAAAAAATCCGGCGAGATCATCGTGGTGGAGATCGTCACACAGGACATCATCTTTAATGGTCGAGCAGCGCGCTTGAGCTTGACGCTGGATGTGACGGAACGCGTCCGCATGGAAACGCTGCTCCGCAAGCGGGAGCAGGAATTCAGCGCATTGGTCGAGAATGCCCCCGACGTCATCACGCGCTTCGACCGCGAGCTGCGCCACGTTTACGTGAATCCGGCGATGGCTGCCGCCACCGGGTTTGCGCGCGGTACCTTCATCGGCAAGACGCACCGCGAGCTCGGCATGCCGGAACCATTGGTTGCTTTCTGGGAGCAAGAAATCCGGCGGGTGTTCGACTCGGGCGAAGGGCGAAGAATCGAATTCGAGTGTCCATGTCATGGCGGGATCGGATACTTCGAGGCCCGCACGGTCCCCGAGTTCGGCCCGGACGGCGCGATCGAGACCGCGCTCACGGTTGCACGCGACATCACCGAGCGCGTGCGGGCAGAACATGAACTGATGCGCCAGAAAAAACTGCTGGAGGCCATCTTCGATAACCTTCCGGTCGGTGTCTTCATCAAGGACGCGCAAACGTTACGCTATCTGATGCGCAACCGCTTCAGTGAAGATAGGTTCGGGCATTCGGTAGACAATTCCGCTGGAAAGACTGATTACGACCTGCATCCAAAGGAACTTGCCGACCTTTACCGCGGCACGGACAGAGAAGCGCTGGAAACGAGGCGAATCGTGGAAATTCCGGAACGGGATGTGAGCGGGAGATCCGGAGATACGCGCGTTCAGCACGTGCGGAAGGTGCCACTGTTTGATGAAAATGGCCAGCCGTGGGTGATCGTCGGCATCTCGGACGACATCACCGAGCGCAAACGGGCGGAAACCGCGCTCAGGGAGTCTGAGGAGCGATTCCGGCAGCTCGCGGAAAATATTCGTGAGGTCTTTTGGATCTCTTCGCCGTCCGGCGACGAGATCATCTACGTAAGTCCTGCGTACGAGGAGCTCTGGGGCGAATCCTGCGCGAGTCTCTACCGTGATCCCCGATCCTGGATGAATGCCGTTCACCCGGAGGACAGACAGACGGTCACGGCTTATATGCGCAAAATTACGGATGGAGAAAGGCCGGCCGTCGAATACCGCATCGTGCGCCCGGACGGGTCTCCCCGCTGGATCAGGGACCGCTGCTACTCCATGACGCGCGGCGATGGCGCGCCCCTGGTCTGCGGTGTTGCCGAGGACATTACCGAGAGCAAACGGGCGCAGGAAAAGCGGATTGCGGATGTGATGCGCCAGCGCGACGCTCTCGTGCGCGAAGTCCACCATCGCGTCAAGAACAAGTTGCAAGGCCTGATCAGCCTGCTGCGCCGGAAGATGGGCAAGCGCGCCGAGCTGGCGCCGATCCTCGAATCCGCAATTTCACAACTGCAGTCGGTGGCGACGATCTACGGGCTGCAGAGCAGATCTGACTTCAATGCCGGGGCCGATTTGCAGCAAATTCTGGAGGCAATCTGTGACGCCGTCGCGGAGCTGACGGGCGCAGTCATTTCTCGGCGGTTCGACGGCGCAGACATGTCGCGGACCCTGGTTCGCGAGGCGGAGGCGGTGCCGCTCGCGCTCGTGCTCAACGAACTGATATTCAACGCCCAGAAGCACATGACTGCCGGAAACGGACAAAGGACGATCAAGGTGGGGTTGTTCAGCCGCCTGCCCGGGGTGGAGGTTCGCATTGCCAACCGCGGACGCCTTCCCACGGGTTTCGGCAGCGAGCGGACGGGCGGGCTCGCCTTGGTGAGGACGCTACTCGCTCCGACCGGCGCCCATCTCGCTTTTCACGAGCGGGACGGGGTTGTGGAGGCCGTCCTCAAGCTCAGTGCGGCTTTGCTCGTGGTTCCCGAGCCACACGCTCGCGCGCGGCGGCGCCGGAAACATGAAGTGGAGGTGTCGTAACGCTGGCATCATACTCCAGGGCTTCGCACCGCTTCTTCCACGACCGTTGTCACTCGAACAGGGATAACAATGCGAGCTGCCTTTCCGGTGACAGCTTGCGGAACACAGCAAGCATGGCGCGCTCGGCGTCGGTAAGCGCCCGAGCGCTGCGCGGCTCGACGATTGCGCGCGATCCGCTGCCGCGCCGCGGCGGATCATTCGGATCAGGCGCATCCGTACTGGTTCGAAGCCGAGCCACTACCTCCGCATTCAGGCTTCGCCCGTTCAGTTTGGCTTCGCGTTTCAACGACTCCCGCAATTCCGGGGGCATGCGCAGCCCGAAAGGATTTATTCCACGACTCATCGCTGTCCTCCTCTTGGGATCGGCGTTCCATGCATGCCCGGATCATCGATCAGCCGATTCCAGTGGCAATCAACGGAGATAAAAAAACGGCATGACGGACCTCCATCAGTTCAAGAATGTAATCCTTTTCACTTTACGAATTAAGGCCTCACGGTGGCACTACGGCTACACCGTGTAATTATCTGAGTTCCATCGGCTTGGCTGGGGGAAACCCATAACAAGCTAAGGGTTTTTTGTGTGTGTTATCTTGCGCCTCATGCCTTGACTGGCTACGACTACGGTGCCACCATAGTTACACTGTGTATCTATCGGCTCAATGGCGTTCCGTGCCGCATTAACAGCCCTGATGGCAGTATGGACACCCCTGATAAGTTCCGCGCGATCTTGTCTGTAGAGGCGTGGAATGGACATTAAGGCGTCCGCCAGGCCGCATCTCCTGGTAGTGGACGACGACCGCATGGTATTGGCGTCGCTCACACAGGACCTGTGTGAGGCGGGTTACCGCGTCACCGGCGCGCCCAGCGGCGAGGAGGCGTTCGTCCTGGCGCGGAAGAAAAAGCCCGATCTGGCGCTGCTCGACGTGCGCATGCCGGGCATGAACGGCATCGAACTGGGCAGGTTGCTGAGCGAACATACCGGGGTGCCGTTTTTCTATCTTTCCGCCTACGGGCAGGACGATGTGGTCAAGCAAGCCGCCGAGCACGGCGCGCTCGGCTATCTGGTGAAACCATTGGATATCGCGCAGATCGTGCCCGAGATCGAAACGGCGCTGTCGCGAGCGAAGGAATTCAAGCGACTGCGCGACAAGGAGGCGCAGCTTACGGCGGCGCTTGCCGGATCCCGCAACGTGAGCATGGCGGTGGGGCTGTTGATGGAGCGCAACCGCTTGCGTCGCGAGCAGGCGTTCGACCTGCTGCGTGCTCATGCGCGTGCGCAACGACGGCAGGTCGAAGACCTCGCGTGCGAGATGCTGGAAAACGTCGAGAAACTCAATTTTCATGCGCTGCCGGAAAACGGTGGAATACGCAAATCGTGAGTGCAAGAAACCAGTGGCGGCCCTTCTTGTGTGATATGAAACAAGCTTTCAACACTCGGGCCCCGGTTGCATGACGTTGAAATTGGGCTTATAAATACCTTGGTCGAGCCTCGTCCCCGCTCGATCACTGCCCCTGCTCATTGGCGCCGCCTCGCTCCCGCTGCGCACCATAACCTAGGCTCAGCTCCCGCCTGCATCTCTCGATAACCTGGGGGTCACGCGCTTGTCGTATTTTGCGCAGTGGCACCGGAGGAGGAGACTGCCCGTGCTGTCTCGTGTAGAAGCTGCCGGGATTACCTGGTCACCGCCATGGCGATAGCCGGCTCAACGATACGCAAAATCGCGGCTCCGTTGACGCTCAGCGCGCGCATGCGGTGGAGCCATGCAGCCGTTTTGTTGGCGCTCGTGTTCACCGGGATCATCCTGATTGCGTGGCAGAGTTACCGCACGATTGATCACGAGCTGACCGCCGCTGCTTTGTCACGCCGGGGGGCGGTGTCGGAACTTGCAGCCGCAACGTTATCGGAAAAATTCGATCACCTGGTCGACGTCAGCATTTCGCTCGCCACCCGCGTGCGGTTCCGCCAGCTCGTCGCTGCCAGACAATGGACTGAAGCGATCGCAATCCTGCGCGATGCGCCGCGCGATCTTCCGTTCATCGAACGCCTGTTCCTGACCGACGTCGAGGGAACGCTGATGGCGGATGTGCCGGAACTGCCTGGGGTACGAGGAAAGAGTTTCGCTTATCGCGAGTGGTATAAGGGGATAAGCCGGAACTGGCGGCCTTACGTTTCCCCGGTATACCAGAGGGCTGCCGCGCCGCAGCTCAATGTTTTCGCGGTGGCGGTGCCGATCAGGAACGACGACGGCAAAGTATCGGGCATCCTGGTGCTGCAGGTGCGGCTCGATACCTTTTTTGGATGGCTCAAGGCGATCGAGATCGGCCCTGAAGGATTTGCGTATGTCGTCGATCCGGAAGGACAGCTCGCCTTTCACTCGAAATTCCCGGGCCGGAACGAGATCGTCAAGTTCTCGGCCGTGCCGGCCGTGCAGCGGGTGCTGCGCGGGTCCCGCAGCGTGGAGGTAACGTTCGACCCGGTCGAAGTGGAAGACGCCGTGTCGGCCTACACACCCCTCTCCGGGTATGGCTGGGGCGTGATCGTGCAGCAGCCGGTGCAGGCGGCTTTTGCGGCGAAGAATGACCAGCTCGCACGCTTGCTCGTCGCTTACGCTCTGGTCCTGCTGTTCTGCGTCCTGATTGCGTATCTCGTGTCGCGCGTCTTCGTCCAGCGCAGGCAGGCCGATGACGACCTTCGGGTAAAAGCCGAACTGGAACGCCGCGTCGCGGAACGCACGGCGCAGTTGGAGGCAACCAACAAGGAACTGGAAAGCTTCACCTACTCGGTGTCGCACGACCTGCGTTCGCCGCTGCGCGCGGTCGACGGCTTTTCACGGATACTCGAGGAAGATCATGCCGGCGTGCTGGATGACGAAGGCAAACGGTTGCTCAAGGTGATCCGCGACAGCAGCCAGAAGATGGCCATGCTGATCGACGATCTGCTGGAGTTTTCGCGTCTCGGTCGCAAACCGATTGCCGCCGCCGAGTTCGACATGGGTGCGCTCGTGCAGGGAGTGATCACGGAATTGTCCGCAGCACCCGGTGCAGCCTCGCCGGAGTGGAGGGTAGGACAGCTGCCGCACGCTTGGGGCGACCGCGTGCTGCTGCGGCAGGTATGGGTCAACCTGCTATCGAATGCGGCGAAATTCAGCGCCAGGCGCGGACAGCCCATCATCGAAGCAGGCGGGCATACTGATGGCGATCGGAACGTATATTACGTCAAGGACAACGGCGTCGGGTTCGACATGCAGTATTACAACAAGCTGTTCGGCGTGTTCCAGCGCTTGCACAGTGTAGAGGAGTTCCCCGGTACCGGCGTCGGGCTCGCCATCGTGCAACGCGTGGTCACGCGGCATGGCGGGCGGGTGTGGGCCGAAGGCAAGCCGGGTGAAGGGGCCATTTTCTATTTCACGTTACCCAGGGAGGCAACCGATGAGCGCATTTGAAGCGGTAGAAATCCTGCTCGTGGAAGACAACCCGACCGACGCAGAGTTGACCATGCGGGCCCTCAAGAAGAACAACCTCGCGAATCACCTCATGTGGGTCAAGGATGGTACCGAAGCGCTCGACTTCATTTTTTGCGGCGGCGCCTACGCCGGTCGGAGCAACGGAAATCCCAAGCTGATCCTGCTCGATCTCAAGCTGCCGAAGGTGGACGGCATCGAGGTGTTGAGCCGGATCAAGTCCGACGAGCGCACCAGGACGATCCCGGTGGTGATGGTCACTTCTTCGGCCGAGGAGCGCGACATCGTCGAGAGCTACCAGCTCGGCGTCAACAGCTATCTCGTGAAGCCGGTGGATTTCGACCAATTCAGCGAAACCGTGGCCAAGGCGGGTTTCTACTGGATGCTGATGAACAAGGCGCCGGAGTAGGGGGGACGCCGGGAGGCAGGCAAACATGTCCGCGCAGCTCAGAATCCTCTTTCTAGAAGACGTGCCGACCGACGCCGAGCTCGAGTTGCGGGAACTGCAGCGAGCCGGTGTCGACTGCGTGACGCAGCGGGTGGACACAAAGGACGAGTTCATGCGCGCGCTCGACGAATTCAGGCCGGACCTGATTCTGTCCGACTTCTCGCTGCCTACGTTCGACGGACTATCGGCCCTCGATGTTGCCCGGAAGCTGCGGCCCGACACGCCGTTCCTGTTCGTTTCAGGAACGATCGGTGAGGAGCGTGCAATCGAGTCGCTCAAGCGCGGCGCGACGGACTACATACTGAAAACCAATCTGCGCCGGCTGGTGCCCGCGGTGCGTCGCGCGCTGCAGGATGTCGAAGAACGCGCCGCGCGGCGGGGGGCGGAGCGCCGGCTCAAGGAGAGCGAAGAGCGTTTCCAGATGGCGGCGCGCGCGACCAACGACGCCATCTGGGATTGGGACCTCAAGTCCAACCACGTGTGGTGGAACGAAGGGGTAGAAAAGCTGTTCGGCTATTCGCGCGAGGGCGTCGTTGAGCATGTGAGTTGGTGGACGGAGCGGCTGCACCCGGACGACCGGGAGCGGGTACTCGCAGAAATGCGGGCGGTGATCGATGGTGGCGGCATGTTCTGGTCGGGCGAATACCGGTTCATGCGGGCTGACGGCGCGTATGCGTATATTCTCGATCGCGGTTACGTGATGCGAGATGAGCAGGGTCGGGCCTATCGCATGATCGGCGCGATGATGGACATCACCGAGCGCAAGAACCAGGAAGAGAGGATTGCGCGGCTGAGCCGCATCCACGCCGTGCTCTCCGGCATCAACTCCGCGATCGTGCGGGTGCGCGAGCGTGAAGAACTGTTTCGCGAAGCCTGCCGCATCGCGGTGGAGGACGGCGGATTCAAGCTGGCGTGGATCGGCTTGCTCGACAAGCAGACCCTGGACATCCGGCCCGGCGCCTGGGTGGGCGACGAAAAGGGGTTTTTGAGCAGGATCCGGTTGTCGGCGCATGCCGATTTGCCCCAGGGAAGAGGTGTTTCAGGGCTCGCCATCCGCACGCGCAAGCCGGTAGTGGTCAACGAGGTCGCCAGCGACAAGCGTCTGGTGCATAGGGAAGAAACGCTGAGCAGCGGTTTCCGATCCTTCGTCGTCCTGCCGCTCCTGGTCGAGTCGGAGCCGATCGGCTCGCTGTATCTCTACACGGGCGAGGCCGATTTCTTCGACCAGGACGAACTCAGGCTGCTGGCCGAGCTTGCCGGCGACATCTCGTTTGCGCTGGAACACATCGAGAGACGGGAACGGCTCGACTACCTTGCCTACTACGACGCGCTCACCGGGCTCCCCAACCGCACCTTGTTCCACGAGCGCCTGAACCAGGCCATGCTCAATGCGCGGGCGGACGGCGGCAAGGTGGGACTGATCGCGCTCGACCTGCAGCGGTTCGGGATCATCAATGACACTCTGGGTCGCCACGCGGGCGATCAGTTGCTCAGGCTGGTGGGCGAGCGCCTGTCGCAGGCACTGACGGGGCGCGGGTGGGCGGCCCGCATCAGCGCCAACACATTCGCGATCGTGCTTCCCGACATCAAGCACGAGGCCGACATTGCGCACGTGCTGGAGCAGGAAGTCCTGGAACGTCTCATGCGGCCGTTCAATGTCGACAGAGAGGAGCTCAGGATTGCCGCCAAAGCAGGGGTGGCGCTGTTTCCGGGCGATGGGACCGATACCGACAGCCTGTTCCGCAATGCCGAGGCAGCACTCAAGAAGTCCAAGGGCTCCGGGAGCAAGTACCTTTTTTACGCGCCGCAGATGAATGCCCGCATCGCGGAGACGCTGAGCTTGGAGAACCGCCTGCGGATTGCGCTGCTCGACGAGCAGTTCGTACTTTACTACCAGCCGAAAATGGCGATCGCGAGCGGCTGCATCACCGGCCTTGAGGCGCTGCTGCGCTGGCAAAGCCCGGAGCTCGGCCTCGTTTCGCCGGCGGCGTTTATCCCGCTTCTGGAAGAAACCGGCATGATCATCGACGTCGGCCGGTGGGCGTTGGGGCAGGCGGTTTCGGATTACCGGAAGTGGGCTCATCAGGGGCTCGAGCCGCCGCCGATCGCAGTCAACATCTCCGCGCTTGAGCTGCGACAAAGGGATTTTGTGGAAATGGTGCAGCGCGTAATCACGCAGGATGGCAACGGCACCCCGATCTTCGATCTCGAAATCACCGAAAGCGTCATCATGGAGAACATCGCGCAGTCGATTCCCGCGCTTGCGGCAATCAGGCAGATGAATGTAGGCATCGCCATCGACGATTTTGGCACCGGATATTCGTCGTTGAGCTATATCACGCAACTGCCGGTGACGGCGCTCAAAATCGACCGTTCTTTCGTGGTGGACATGGCCAGCAAGTCCGACAGCATGGCGGTCGTTTCCATCATTATCTCGCTCGCCCATTCCCTCAATCTTAAAGTAGTCGCCGAAGGCGTGGAAACGCAGGAGCAGCTGACTTTGCTGAAGCTGCTGCGGTGCGACGAGATGCAGGGCTACCTGTTCCGCCCGCCGCTGCCGGCGGAACTGGCTGCGGCCCTGTTCGGCGCCAAGAATGCCGGTCAGGCGCCGCGGATCGTGTGATCTAACCCGCGCTCTTGACGGGTGCGCCGGGGGCCGGTCTGCCGCTTGTCGTGCCCGGTCGACACGAGACGGTTTCGAACTTGTAAAGCCTGGGAATCGTGGTCTGGGCGAGGAAGTCGTAAGCCTCCTGCTCGGTCGCAAATCTCATCGTCTGGTCCGAGCCTATTGCACAAAGACGCCCGTTCTTGCCGATGGCAATCCCTACACCGATTCCGCCGGTGATTTCCGAACTGGTGCCCGCGCTGCCTGCGACGCGCAGTTCATACCATTGCGACAGTGCCATCGTCCTGCTCCCCTGTGTAACGACACTGTGAATCGATATTGCTTTTTACTGGCGGTAAATCTAGCACAATTGCCGAACCGCAACACCCTGTACGCGTCAATAAATCGAAAATTATTTGGCGTTGCAACCTAGCAGCCTGTCGGACTTAACAGTCCGACAGGCTGCTAAAAGCAAAACCGGCTGACCATTCGGAAGAAACCCCACCCGAAGCGGCCGAATATGAAGAAAAACAGGGGTGAATTCGCATATCCGTCATCCTCTCTTGCAATTTTCGTGGCGCCGGTTTTGCATTAGGAGTTTGTCGGGGCTACGTCCGACAAACTCCTAGCTTGTCCTCGCCAGCGCCGCGGCGAAAAAGCCGTCGGTGCCGTGCACCTGCGGCGTGAGTTGCAGATAGGGGCCGGTATCGAGCGCAATTCGCTGTTGATTCAATAACTCGCTGCAGGGCAACAACTTGAACTGCGCGTGGGCGGCGAGAAACGCCGCGACGATGTCTTGATTTTCCTCCGCGAGCAGGCTGCAGGTCGCGTAGACGAGCCGGCCGCCGGGTTTCACCAGGGCGGCGGCGGCGCGCAGGATCGCCGCCTGCTTGACTTTCAACTCTTCGATCGACTGCGCCGACTGCCGCCATTTGAGATCCGGATTGCGGCGGAGGGTACCCAGTCCGCTGCACGGCGCGTCGACCAGCACGCGGTCGATCTTGCCGGCGAGGCGCTTGCTCTTGATGTCGTTCTCATTGCGGATCAGCCGCGGGTGAAGATTGGAAAGGCCCGAGCGCTTGAGCCGCGGTTTGAGCCGCGCGAGCCGTGCCTCGGATACATCGAAGGCGTAGACGCGTCCGTGCGACTGCATCATGGCGCCGAGCATCAAGGCCTTGCCGCCGGCGCCGGCGCAGAAATCGACGACGAGGTCGCTGCGTCTTGGCGCCACCAGGAAGCCCAGCAGCTGGCTGCCCTCGTCCTGCACT
>MERI01000218.1:0-3644 GCA_001772005.1 Betaproteobacteria bacterium RIFCSPLOWO2_12_FULL_62_58
CGATGGCGGCTATACGCTCACCGACGCGGCCACGGCGCTGGTCGATGCGGGCATCGTCGCGCAGCTTGCCGGGGGCGCGGACAACAAGCACTTCGTGGATTGGATGGCGCTCAATCTGGTGGATGCCTTGCCCGATGCCTCAACCGAGGCGGTGCTGATCGAATTTATCACCAGCGGGCAGTTTACGCAGGCCACTTTTCTGGCGACGCTGGCCGCGCATCAGATCAATCAGGATCACATCGGGCTCACGGGCTTGCAGCAGAACGGGATGGAGTATGTCTAGCATCTCTTGGCCGCAGCCAGCCGAATCTGCGAGAAGGCTGTCAATGCTTTTTAGCCTTCCTCGCGGGATTCCCGACTAACAGACTCCCCGGCTCCGCGTCTCGGAAACACGATGCCCCTGCCGCAATAAACGAACCTCTACCGATCTTTACGCTGGGAGCAAGCACGGAATTCGCACCGATAAAGCATTCCGCCCCGATCTGAACATATCCACCCAGACATACACCTGTACATAACACGCTATTGACATCGACTATCGAGTCGTGAGCCACGATCGCTGAGTGCATCACCAATACATCCTCACACAGTCGAACGAATGGACCGACCACCGCAAAATGAGTAACAACACAACCGGGAGACAGGCTGGCGTGAGCTGAAACAATAGCCCTGTCGGAAATCATTGGGGAGGCCGGGGACAAGCCCGCGTTTAGCGCGTTAAGGCGCGCCCGTTTCCTGTGTTCGATATCAGAAACGCCGATAATGTAGTGGGAGGCTTGAGTGAGAGCCTCCTGCCAATCAAGGAAAACGGGCAATCCGCCCACCGGTGTAGCCGAAAACCCCGGGTCAACGTAACTTCCAACGAAGGCGTGGGGACCAAAAATGTCGACAAAATCTCGCGCCAACGCTCCTGAACCGATGATGAGTATCTTTTCCACGACAATTCCTGAGAGCCGTAGCTTGGGCGGCCCTATGATTTGAGAGCAGCACCGAGAGCCGCTCCTACCCTATCGATATCGTCGTCCGATAGATAGGTATGGAACGGCAAGCCGAGATTATGGCCCGCAATTTCGTCTGTCGCGGGCAAACGCTTCTCTCCCCCCGGACCAACCAGGTCAATACCCGCGAATGACGGGTGATGGTAAAGAGGGGGCAGGTACCAGCGGCGGGTTTCTATTCCCGCCGCGGCCAGGGCGCTTGCGACACGATCCGCATTTACCGGCAGATGGACGGAAACCACTGCCGGAGGGCGTTGGTCGAAGCCCCCTTGGATGCGAACGCCAGGCAGCTGACTCAGTACGGAACGGTACTTGAGCCAGCGCGACAGCCGGCGGCTCAGCAAGTCCGGCCACCGGTCAAGCTGGGCAAGTCCAACCGCGGCGGCGTACTCGCTCAACTTCGCATTCGTCCCGCCGGGGTACGTTACTACGCCCCAGTCAAAACCGAAGTTGGTTATTCTCCGGACCCGCTCTGCCAACGCTTCGTTCGACGTGGCGAATACCCCTCCTTCACCAATCCCGAGCGGTTTGGTGGCGTGCAGGCTGAATGCAGCGTTCGCCGACCTTCCCACCTGCTGGAAACTCAACCCGCAGGCGGCATCGAATAGCACCGAAATACCTGTTGATTGGGCAAGGTAATCCCAGGCGTCCGTCGGAAGCGTATGACCGAACGTTACGACCGGTAGAATAAGCTTGCAGTCGCGATGTTGCAGGGCGGCAAGGGCGATGTCCGGGGTAAGGGTCCAGGTTTCTGGACAGACGTCGCACAAAACCGGCTCCAAACCGCATCGCAGCACAGCGAGCACTGTCGCAGGAAATGTAAACGCAGGAAGGAGAACGCGGCTGCCTCGGGGGAATCCAAGCGCGGTTATTCCCAGTTCAAGGGCTACCGTGCCAGATGACACCGTTACGCACTGCGCTCCTGCGTCAGCCACACCCGTCATTTTGTTCAGGCGGTTCTCGTACTCCAGCAGCAGCGGGCCAAAGTTTGTATACCAGCGGTTGTTTTCAATGCGCCCAAGGTAAGCCAGGAGTGCCGAGGCCGGCGGCAAGTCCGGCACGAGGCAGCGTATCGAGTGTTTGCTCGCATACGATAGCCCCTGAAACAAAATGGAGGGCTGTCGGGGACTCATCTCTCGCCGGGTGGAATTCGGTCAGCCATCAGCTCGCTTGGCGCACCAAGCGCGCCACATGTGACGATAAGCGGCTTCAAGCTCCCGCGTGCACGCCTCCGCATTGCAGAAAGGTGCCAACTGCATACGCTGGCGCAGAGCGCGCCGTATCCGGGCAAGGGCCTCGAGATCGTGTGCCCACCGGAATGCGATTTGCGCATATTCTTCTTCGTCTTTTGCGACGAATTCCTCCAACCCTGCCTCGGCCATCATGGCCAACCCCACCCGCGAAACCGGCGTTTTCCCCGCCAAGGTCACCACGGGTATCCCCATCCATAGCGAGAATTGCGTGGTGGTGCCGCCGTTGTAAGGGAAGGGGTCCAAGGCGATCTCCACTTTGTTATGCAAGGCCAAATAATCCTGCAGCGGGAGTCGATCGATAAGAATGAGACGCTCCGGCCCCACGCCATGTGACAGGAATTCCTTACTAACGTGGCCCCTGGCGTAAGCGGGACAAATCATCAACAGCCGCGTACCCGGAAGCATAGCCAGAATCCTCGACCACAGCGCGAACACGGCTGGAGTTATCTTCTGGAAATTGTTAAAGCTGGAAAATGTGAGGCAGCCCGTGGTAAGGGCCGGCAATTCATTCACCGGGGGGAGGTCCGCGTCCGGATGGAAGCACCCCGGAAATGAAAGACGAATAAGAGTTTCCGTATGATATTTTTCGGTCATTCCCACGGGATCAACGTAGCGGTGAGTCAATCGATAATCCATTGCCGCTAACCCCGTGGTATTGGGTAGCCCGATCCAGGTAACCTGCACCGGTGCGGGTTTGCGGGCAAATACCAAAAGTCTCGTATGGCTCGTGTGTCCCGAAAGATCCACCAGAATATCGATTCCGTCCCGCTGAATGAGTTCGACGACTTCGTCATCGGCCAGGCCCGCTATGGTGCGCCAGTGCTTGGCGTAGGCCATCAACTTGGCGGTGACGCGGTCCGTCTGTCGATGATTGGAATAACAGAAAACGTCCACAGCACGGTCATCGTGACTTGCCAATACCGGCTCAATAAAGCATGCGACTGAATGTTGCCGGAAATCGCCCGAAACATAACCGACCCTGATTCGCCGGTCGGGGGAGGCCTCGTTGCGATGAGCCGGACGAACCCCGTCCTTTTCGAATTGCTGCGCAAACCTTTTGCAAAGGGCGAAGACAGTGGCGCCATCGTCTTCTGCAGATTGGTTCGCCAGGTATATCAACGCGTGATGAACGGCGGCAAAATCGGGCTTGAGCGAGAGCGCCTTTTCGTAACAGGCGATGGCATCATCGCGCTGGCCCTGATCTCGCAATACATTCCCAAGGTTGTTACAGGCCTCGGCATAATTCGCATTGAGCGCGAGCGCCTTCCGGTAGCAGGCTATGGCCTCGTTGCGGTGCCCCTGATCCCGCAAAGCGTTCCCCAGGTTGTAGTGCGCTTCGGCGTAGCTCGGGTTGAGCGCGAGCGCCTTCCGGTAGCAAGCAATGGCCTCATCG
>MERI01000218.1:3692-8702 GCA_001772005.1 Betaproteobacteria bacterium RIFCSPLOWO2_12_FULL_62_58
GGGTTGAGCGCGAGCGCCTTCCGGTAGCAAGCAATGGCCTCATCGCGCTTGTCCTGAGCTTTGAGCGCCACCCCCAGATTGTTGTGCGCCTCAGCGTAGCTCGGGTTGAGCGCGAGCGCCCTCCGGTAGCAAGTGATGGCCTCGTCGCGCTGGCCCTGATCCCGCAAAGCGTTCCCCAGGTTGTAGTGCGCTTCGGCGTAACTCGGATTGAGCGCGAGCGCCTTCCGGTAGCAAGCGATGGCCTCATCGCGCTTGTCCTGAGCTTTGAGCGCCACCCCCAGATTGTTGTGCGCCTCGGCATAATCGGGCTGAATCGACAGGGCCTTTCGATAACAGGCGATCGCTTCGTCGACTTTCTTCAAAGTTACGTACACAGGCCCAATGTTGTTGTAGTAAATCGCGTTAAAGGGGTTTGCCCGGATCGCCCTGCCGATAAGGTTCGCGGCCGTTTTATTCTCCCCTGCCTGGTGCGCAATCAAGCCGAGCAGGTGCAGTGCGTCCGGATTGTTCGGTTCCGCCTGGAGTACCCTCCGGTAAATGGCTTCTGCGTGGGGTAACCGTCCAGCCTGATGATGCTGCAGGGCGAGCTGAATACTGCCGGGTACGTGAAGTGTCGCCGACGTCTCCCCAAAACGCTCGCGAGATACCGTGGTGGCCTCCGGTCGCATACAACAGTCCTCGTGCTGCTTACCGCTTCCACATGGAAAGGGCGCGTTGCGTCCGATTTTTTTCAGAGTGATTTCGGAAGTGGATTGCACTGCGAACTCGGATAATGTCCCGCCTGCGGTTGTCGTTCCGGGGTTCCACGGTGCAGGCTGAACGGCGAAGCTCTCCGGCGGCTCCCCGCGCCGGTGCCGTTCCCACATTGTCACGTAGGCGGACTCAATGTGCCGGCGGAAGCGATCGGTGGCAAACAACGGGCGAGTGATACGGCTGGCGGCGAGTCTGGCGCGGAGGCCGGCCAACATGGCGGGTGTCACGGCGATCTTGAGCGCCAGCTTCTCATATTCTTCCAGGCTGTGCGTGATCAGTTCCGGCAAGCCGACGGCGCTCAGCACACTTCCTCCCATACGCGAGGCAAAGGCCTCGCCCACGCACGTCAACACCGGCACCCCGGCCCATAATGCGTCGCTCGCCGTAGTGCCGGCATTGAATGGCAAGGAATCGAGAAATAAATCCGCCAGCCGGAATCGCGCCAGGTGGTTGGCGTAGTCGAGTACAGGGGCAAAAATCAGGCGCCGCGGCTCGATGCCGCGCTTCGCGGCTTCGACCCGAAGATTGTTCTGGACGGATACGTTTGCACCAACCAGCCATAATGCGCTGCCGGGAACCGCACCAAGCAGGCGCATCCATACGTCAAAGAATGGCGGGCTGATCTTGTAGCTGCTATTAAACGAGCAGAACACAAAACCCGCCTCCGGCAGGCCGAGCTCCGACCGCGCCGGGATATTGTCCGCAATCTTCCTCCGGTCGTCGTTGGCCTGAAAGCTGTCCGGCAGATAGACGACTTTCTCCGCGTAGCAAGCCCGTCGGTCCTCCGGTATGACAAACCTGTCCGCAATGATGTAGTCGATGTACTCGGCCCCCATCGTCGCCGGAAATCCAAGGTAGCTGACCTGAATCGGAGCACTGCGATGGGCGAAGATCGCCGTCCGTGAATCCGCTGTAAATCCCATCAGATCGACGGCGATATCCACCTCCAGCTCGCGCATGAGCGCCGCAACGTCGCGGTCGCTTCTCCGGCTCACGTCGACAAACCGGCTGAACGCCGCCTTCACTCGCTGGCCTGTCGCGCTGTTGTCTTCCGGCCGCAATGACACGCCGATGGTCTCGAACCGTTCGCGGTCATGCTTTTCAAGCAACCCCGCTATCAGAAACGACACCGCGTGCTCGCGAAAATCGGCCGACACGTACGCCAAGCGAATCCGATCGTGGCCGTAACGCCCGCCGGCCGGCAGGGGCATCGGGGATGACGGGTATTGGTCGGCAGCCCAGATCCGCGCGCACCGCAGCTGGAGCGCCGCGGATGACGAGACGGCGAGAAACGGCAACGGGGTGTCCGCTTTCTTTCCTTCCTCCAGCGTCCGAATGATGCGCTCCACATTCTGCGCATATTGCGTCCAGTTGCAGCCATGAAGGCGCGAATGGAAAAGGTTGCCGAGCGCATAGTCAAAGTCAGGCGCTATCTCAAGCAGACGCGCGAACGACTCTGCGGCATCCTCATGCCGTCTCATTTCCAGCAGTGCCGTTCCACGGTTATGGAGAACGCCTGCATAGTCGGGCTGAATGGCAAGCGCGCGGTCGTAGCTCGCCACCGCCTCGTCATACCGCTTCAGGTCCCTCAGGGTATTGCCGCGATTGTTGAGCGCTTCGACATAGCCCGGCCTGATCGCGAGGGTGCGCTCGTAGCTCCCGAGCGCCTCCTCATGCCGGCTCAGGTCCTTCAGTGCATTGCCGCGATTGTAGAATGCTTCTGCATGATCAGGCTTGATCGCAAGCGCGTGGTCGTAGCTCGCGAGCGCCTCTTCGTGCCGCTTCAGATTCTGCAGTGCGACGCCGCGATTGTAGAGCGCGTCCACATAGTCCGGCCTGACCTCAAGCGCGCGGTCGTAGCTCGCGAGCGCCTCCTCATGCCGCTTCAGGCTCCTCAGCACATTGCCATGACTGTTGAGCAATTCCGCATCGTCGGACTTGATGGCGAGCGCGCGGTTATAACTCGCGAGCGCATCCTCGTGCCGCTTGAGCTCCTGCAGTGCCATGCCGAGATTGGAGTGGAAAGCAGAGTGGGCAGGATCGATCGCTATCGCCCGCGTGATAAGCTCGACTGCCGCAGCGAAGCTCCTTCTTTGCACTTCAATTACGCCCAGCAGGTGCAGACTATCGACATGATTTGGCTGTTGCGCCAGTATCGCGCGATACAGCAGCTCCGCGCGGGCCAGCTCCCCGCGCTGGTGATGCGCGAGCGCCTGCTGCAAGCTCGCGGCGATCGCTGAATCCGCTCCGGGCCGCTGCTCTTCCTGTCGCGGTCCACGCCGCGGTCCGTCTTCGCCATCGCGTGTATCGATGCGGCTAACCATTCAGTCACGCCCTCAAGCCACGGTCCATCTCAGTTTCGGGCACCCGTTTCCACTGAAACGACAAAGGTGGCGCGAAAATAACGACACATCCCTGCCCGAACTCGGCTTCTCCCTGTGTTCCGGACATCTCCAGTAGGTGCAGTATGATGATATGGGAGGTGTCAGATGACAAGAGGACAGAAGCACAGCGCGCAGTTCAAGCGGGAGCCGGTGTAGGATGAATCAAGAGAGAATTGCGAATACGCGACCGGTGGAGGATACTGCACGGAGATGCAGTTCCCCCCAATGCCCGCGGGTCTGTGTGGGGTTGACTGAGTCCAGACAGTAGAAGGTTTGCCGTGGCCACTTATCTCTGGTCCTCCCTTTCGGACGGCGACATCATCGATTTCAATCCTGCCGTTGATGTCCTGCGGTTCGACAACCCCAGCATTTCCGCAGCGCAGGTTACCGGATTCTCGTACTTCGATCCTTTTTTCCTGCTTTCCGGTTTCGTCATCACTGATTGGTACCAGGGAGTCCTGCTGCTGTTCATAAATGATCAACGCGTCTTTACACAGACCAATATCACGTTCGCCGACGGCAGCGTGCTGTTGAACGGCGATAACACCGTCGGCACCGTGAACGATGACGGTTCCAACACGCTCGTTGGAGGCAGTGGTAACGATCAGTTAGCGGGCTATGGCGGCGCCGACAGCCTGGTGGGCGGCGTTGGCGATGATCTGCTGAATGGCGGGGCCGGGAACGACACGCTTATCGGCGGGCCGGGGAACGACCAGTTCTTCGATGATGGCGGTTCTAACCAGTTGTTGGGCGGCGACGGCGCGGACTTCTTTGCCGTGGTCGATTATTCTGGTTTGACCGGCACGGGCACTATTACAGGCGGCGCCGGCCGCGACGAGTATCTTCCCATATTCGCCACTAACGGTTTTTTCGTTGCGCCCGCCCCGATCGTGCTCGATTTCCAAAGCGGGGCCGGCGGCGATCTTCTCAACTTTGGGGCGCTGCTGGCTGAGGCGGTTTACTCGGGCTATTACTTTTTCCAGAATTTATTCGATCCGAACTACGGCTTCTTCCAGTTTTTTCAGGACGGCGCCGACACGCTGTTGGCGTATGACCCGGACACTCCGTTGTTTTCTTACAGTCCTTATTATTGGCCGGTCATCAGGCTGAAAAATGTAACGGTTTCCAGCATTACGGTCGACAACATTTCGCAGTTCACTCCGGGCAGCGACAGTGCAGACAACCTCGTCGGCAGCGACACGCGGGATTTCCTGTTCGGGGGAGGGGGTAACGACACTCTCAACGGGGCATCGGGTACCGACACGATGGAGGGCGGCGATGGCAGCGACACCTATTATGTCGACAACCCCAAGGACGTCGTGACAGAGAAGACCACGGGCAGTAATGCCGCAGTGGCCGCGATTGGCGGCTCGGATGCGCCGTTCCCCCGGACCGTCGATGCGGCCCTGCTCGAAGGCGTGATCGATACCGTCATCGCGTCGATAAGTTACTCGCTGCAGAATATTGCCGACGTCGAGAACATCACGCTTACCAGTGCTTCTCAGGGGGGCGCCGGCGAATTCGCGCAGGGCAATGTGCTTGCGAATGCGATCACGGGCAACGAGTTGAACAATTCGCTCACCGGTCTTGCCGGCAACGATACGATCGACGGAGGCGCGGGTACGGACAAGGCGGTCTACAACAGCAACCGCGCGGCCTACAGCATCACCAAGACGGCCTCCGGCTACACCGTCTCCGGACCCGAGGGCAACGATACGCTCAGCAACATCGAGCGCCTGAAGTTTTCCGACCAGTCGCTGGCCGTGGACATGGGGGTGAGCGAGGCCGGGGGCAAGACCGCGCTCTTGCTGGGAGCGTGTCTCGGCGCAAACGGCCTGAGCAACCAGGCTACCGTGGGTGCGATTCTGGGTTA
>MERI01000219.1:0-1415 GCA_001772005.1 Betaproteobacteria bacterium RIFCSPLOWO2_12_FULL_62_58
CTGAAAGACCCCAAAATTGTGAAAACGCTCGCAGCCGAGGGATCTATCGTCGTCGGCAATTCACCCGCCGACTTCACCGCGTTCGTCCACTCCGAGCTTAAGACGTGGGCCAAGTTGATTCGCGAAATGAAGATATCGAAATGACGCGGTGATTTAACCCAGTAAAAGTGGTCGCCGCCAAGGAGTACGAAGGAAAATCGAGCGCAGGCTTTTCTTCAGGACCATCGGTGTGTTGACTACGTCTGGGTTCACCCTGGCAGTGCCATTGGTTGCAGGGGTAGTTGATACCGAACCATTGAGGGGCACCAGATGAAAGCCACAAAACCGTTTATTGTTGCCATACTTCTTTCTGTGCTTGGTTCAGCTCCGTGCGTGCTGGCCGCCGAGGAGTACCCGACTAAGCCGATACGTCTTTTGACGCCGTTTGCGCCGGGCGGCGGGACCGACATCCTGGCCCGGCTGATCGGGCCGCAAGTGTCTGAGGCGCTGGGTGCAACGATCGTCGTGGATAACCGGCCGGGCGCGGGCGGCACCCTAGGTGCCGCAATAGCGGTACGCGCGGCCCCCGACGGCTATACACTGATCATGGTCTCGGGGAGCTACGGCGCCAACCCGGTGGTGCACAACCTGCCGTACGATTCGGTGAAGGACATCACGCCGATCGTGCTCATCGGCGAGACCGGGTTGGTTGCGTCGATGAATCCCGCGACTCCGATCAAGACGATCAAGGATCTGATTGCTTACGCCAAGGCGAACCCGGGAAAGCTGCACTTCGGCTCGGCCGGGGTCGGCGGGCTCGGACATCTCTCCCAGGAGCGGTTCCGACTGGCGACTGGAGTCGATATCACCCACGTGCCATACAAGGGCAGCGGCCCGGTGATGAACGCGCTCTTGAGCGGCGAAGTGCAATCAAGCTTCAGCAGCCTCGTGCCGAGCATCCCGCATATACGCGCCGGTCGCCTGCGCGCGCTCGGCGTAACGCCCCCCTGGCGAGTGGAGGCACTGCCGGACGTGCCGACCATAAGCGAAACGGTTCCCGGATTCGAAGTCATACACTGGTATGGTGTCTGGGGGCCGAAGGGGATACCGGCGGAAATCGTTACGCGCCTGAATCGCGAGTTCGCGAAGGTGCTGCACAGCCCGAAAATGAGTACTTGGTTCGCGAACGAAGGCATGCGGCCCGCCGGGGGACCGCCGAAGCAGTTCGAGGATCGCATCAGGAGCGACGTGGATAAGTGGCTAAAGCTCGCTAAGGAGGCAAAGATCGGACGCTTCAAGTAACCAGAGGAACGGCCCCGGGATTGGCTTTCCTATCCGTTGAACGTCCGCTTAGGAGAGGATTAACCGTCCGCTCCGGTCGAAGGCGGGTATACACCGGGCGTGTTGAGCAGAATATAGCGTAGCCACCTCGTAGC
>MERI01000219.1:1495-29595 GCA_001772005.1 Betaproteobacteria bacterium RIFCSPLOWO2_12_FULL_62_58
TTCTCAATGGGGGAGGGGCCAGCATGAACATAAGACTGATTGTGCGCATTCGGCGAGCACTTTCGCACTGGCTCCCGGCGCACGGACTCGGCGCGGCAAAATCGCGGGCGGATTGATTTTCTATCGTTTGATCGCCACGAGATCGGGGTCCTCGAGCCGGGAGAGATAGACATCGCCGACCTCGGCTACAAAGTTCGGCGTGACGGGACAGACGGTGATGCTCATGGCGTGCCTCCTTTTCAGGTGATGGCGCCGCATCGGCGCAGCGCGGCAATCTCAGGGGTATTGTAGCCGGCGGCCCCAAGCACTTCATCGGTGTGCTCGCCGACGCGCGGCGGCGGGCGCTCGATGGACGGGCCGCCGTGGGCGAACTTGAACGCTGCGAGCGGCACCGTCAACGCCTTACCGACCCCCGGCGCGTTGGCATGCCGGTGCAGCACGCCGCGGCTCTTGAGCTGCGGGTCGGCAAGCGCCTCGTGCAATTCGCGCACGCGCGCGGCCGGAACGTGCCGGAATTGCAGGTAGTCCTCCCACTCCGCCGCTGTCCTCTCCTTCATCTTCCCGGCAATCGTCTCCGCCTTGGCGTCGGTGTGCGCGTTGAGCTCGTCGTAACTCGCGCGCGCGGCTTCTTCGGGCTCGCCGACCGCCTCGAAAAAGCGCCGATGTTGGCGCGCGTTGCTGGCGGCAAGCTGCACCAGGCCGTCCTTCGTCTCGTACGCGCGCGACGGCGGATAGCGGTGCCAGAGCCCGCGCCGCTGCGGACGATACCCCGCATGCAACGAATCGGTGACGTGCGAGCTTTGCAGGATCAGCGCGACGTCGAACATCGCCATGTCCACGTACTGTCCCTTGCCCGTGCGCAGCCGCTGGTAGAGCGCTGCGGAAATCGCGAAAGCGCCCATCGTGCCGGTCGCGTAATCGATGACCGGAGCGCCGGCCTTGATCGGTCCGCTTGCCTCGGTGCCCGTCGAAGCGGTGATGCCGGAGGCTGCCTGGATGGATCACATCGGCGCCGAGCACGGCGAGTTGATAGGCCGCGAACGGTCCGGCGAGGACGTGCGTGCAATCCAGGATTTTGATGCCTTCAAATGGGCGCATGGGTGCCTCCGGTTTCCGGGCATTCTACGAATGATGAGCAACGGGTGACAGGAAGAGGCAGCAGGGGTTTACAATGACCCGCCCAATTCGACACGTGAGGAGTTATTCGCATGCTGACGCTCTATTTCAGTCCTGGCGCCTGTTCCATGGCGTCTCATATCGGTCTCGAAGAAACCGGCGCCCCGTACGAGGAAAAGCCGACCCTGCTCGCCAAGCAGGAGCAGAAAACCGAGGCGTATCTCAAGATCAACCCGCGGGGTAAAGTGCCGGCGCTCAGCGTCGACGGCAAGGTCATCACCGAGAACACGGCGATACTCACGTACCTCGCAAGGCGGTTTCCGGAAAAACAACTGATGCCGGCCGATCCGGTCGAAGAGGCGCGCTGCATCGCGACCATGGCCTGGTTCTCCAACATCGTGCATCCCTCGTACCAGCGCTATACGCGGCCCGAGCGTTTTGCGGAAGGCGAAGCGGCGCAAGCCACGGTAAAGGAAACAGGACGCAAATCGTTCTGGGCCAACTGCCAGGAGATCGACTCCCTCCTCCGGGGAAAAGACTGGATCATGGGCGATCGGTACACCGTCGCCGACGCTTACGCGCTCGTTTTCTACGGCTGGGGCGTGCGCGGCGGATTTCCCATGAACGAGCTCAGCGCCTACACGGCATGGAAGGACCGCATGCTGAAGCGCCCGACGGTGCGGAAAATTCTCGACAGCGAGCAGAACGTTCTGGTCAAAGCGGCCTGATGCCCAGCAACTTTGCCGCGGTCTCGCCGAGCATCGCCCGGCGCTCGTCGTCGGTGAAGCCCGGCGCGTTGAGGATGTGATCCACCGATTTGTCCTGCCATGGAATCGGATGGTCGGTGCCGATGACGAGCTGGCTCGCGCCGACTTCCGCCGCCAGGTGCCGCAGCGCCTCTGATGTAAACACGAGCGTGTCGTAATACATCTGCCGCAGGTATTCGGTCGGTTTCTTCTTCAGCTTGACGCCGGTGTCCATGTCGGGGGCGACGCGCAGGCAGTTGTCCGACCGCGGCGCGTAGGATGGCAGGAAGCCGCCGCCGTGGGCCGAGCAGATCTTGAGCCCGGGGAAGCGGTCCAGCGTTCCCTCGAAAATCAGATGCGAGAGCGCGATGGTGGTATCGAGCGGGTTGCCGATGGTGTTCGCCAGCCAACCGTTGCCCTTGAAGCGCTTGGCGAGATCCGGCGTACTCTGCGGATGGATGAAGATGAGTGTACCGAGCTCCTCCGCCTTCGCCCAGAACGGGTGAAACTTCGCATCCGAGAACTCATATCCGGCGACACTCGCGCCGACGGCGACGCCGCACATGCCGAGCTTCGTGATGGCATGTTCGAGCTGCTGCACGGCGAGGTCCGGAAACTGCAGCGCCACCGACGCAAAACCGACGAAGCGGTCCGGGTGCGCCGCGCACCACTTCGTCAGCGTTTCGTTATTGATCTTGACGACCTCGGCCGCGACGTCACGCTCGGCCTGGTACCAGAACGGGTTGATGCTGATCGCCTCGACATCGATGCCCTGTTCATCCATCTCGCGGATGCGCCGCAGCCCCACCTCGGAGATCCCCGGGCCGCGCATTTCATTCGCGCCCGGCGTCTTCCCCATCACCGCCATGGCTGCCGGCACCACACAGTGCGCGTGCACGTCGATGGTCTTCACGCGACGGCCGCCCACCACCACCTGGCGGCGACGCCCGCCGGCCTGCGGCTGCGCCTGCGCGGCGTCCGCTACACTGCAACCGGTAAACACTATGTCGGCTGCATCCTTCGTGAACTCCCTGCGAGTGGACATCTTCTTCTCCCTGGTTTATGTGCGATGCGATAGCTTGTATCGCACCATGCGAGGTTTTGATGCAGTTATGGACGCAGGATTATGGCACAGTGTAGGAGTTTGCCGGACTTGGCCCCGACAAACTCCTAATCACTAAGGGGTACTTTATGAGTTCTCAACGTTCAGCGATGCACGCGGGCGAGGCGGTAGCCGAGGCCCTCCGGGAGGAGGGCGTCGAGCGGGTCTACAGCGTCCCCGGCTCCCACATCCACCCGATCTACGACGGGTTGAGCCGGGTGAGCTCGATCCGGTTGGTCACCTGCAAGCAGGAACCCAACACCTCGCTCATGGCCGACGCCTACGGCCGCCTTACCGGCAAGCCCGGGGTATGCGTCGTCACCGCCGGGCCCGGCGGCCTCAACTCCATGGCCGGAGTGGCCCAAGCCTACGGCGCAGCCTCCCCGATGATCCACATCGGCGGCGCCGTGCCGCTGAAAGCCGACCGCGAGGCCTTCCACGGAGTGGACAATCCCGCCTTCGTCCATGAAATGTTCAAGCACATCACCAAGTGGAGCGCGCGAATCGAGCGCATCGCGGACATCCCTGAGGTAATGGCCAAAGCCTTCCACATCGCCCGCAGCGGGCGGCCGGGGCCGGTGCACGTCGAGCTGCCCCGCCTGTCGGACTACAGCGAGTACATCCTGCAGGAGGAACGCGCTGTGCTTCCGGCCTACCAGCCCTTCCCCACCGTCGTCCCCAAGCCCGACCCGAAGGACGTGGACCGCTTCGCGAAGCGGCTCATGGACGCCAAGTCTCCTGTGCTGGCGGCGGGGAAGGGCATCATTCGGAAAGGAGCGATGCAGGAACTTGCGGCGCTCTCCCTGAAGCTGCAGGCCCCCGTGGTCTACGCACAAGACGCCATCGGGGTTATCCCGGAGGAGCACCCCTTCTTCGCCGGCCACTTCTCCCACAACCGTAGCTACCCTATCTGCGCCGAGGCGCTGAATCGAGCCGACCTTGTCCTCGGCGTGGGGCTGCGGATGGGCACGGCCGAGATGACCGAACTCAGCGAGCGTGCGCCAGAGAGGAATCTCATCCTCATCGGCTTCGACGACGCCGCGGATTCCCGTTATCAGGGGGAAGACCAGCGCGTGGCCGACCCGAAGCTCTTCCTCGCCGCCCTGCTGGAGCGCTTGGGAAGTTACCAGCGGCCGCGCGACGAGGCGCTTATTCAGCAGATGGCCGAGCGCAAGGCCGCGGTGCGCCGCAGCCTCGCGGCACAGAACGAACCCCACAAGAACGACCAGCCCATCCACCCGGGCATCCTGATGGACGCCATGAACGCCGTGCTCGACGACAACGCCGTGGTCGCAAGCGACGTGGGCAACTGCCAGATGTGGGCCCGCACCTTCCGCCGCATCGCCACGCCCGAGTCCTTCATGCAGTCCGGCGTCTGGAACGCCATGAGCTATGGCCTCCCGACGGCCATCGTGGCCAAGATGGAGTTCCCCGGCCGCGATGTCGTGGCGCTTGCCGGGGACGGCGCCTTCCTGATGACCATCGGCGACCTGCCCACCGCTGCGGAGTACGGGGCGAACGTCCTCATGATCATCCTGAACGACGGCGCTTTCGGCCAGACCTTCATGCAGCAGACCAACATCTACGGCCACACCTACGGCACCACGTTTAACAGCCCCAATTTTGCCGAGATCGCCAAGGCCTGCGGCGCCGAAGGCATCCGCATCAGCGATCCCAGGGATGTCGAAGGCGCGCTGCGGCAAGGTCTCGCCGCAACGAAGGACCGGCCCGCCCTGGTCGAGGTGATGGTGGCCGAGCGCCCGTACCCGAAAATTTAGTAAAGAGCCGACCCTATGGACTTTGGGGCTGTTGCGCGTTGACATCCGGTTTGCCACTTTCATCGCGAGCAATGACCACGCGATCGGAACGCCCTGCTGCGCGTTGCTACCGCTATGGCGGGCGGCAAACGAGACGGAGGATGTCGGGGCGGTGGCACACCAAGGGGCGCATATCGCCCGCACAACCCGCGCGTGAGCCCGCTCTACCGGTGCGTGATCCGGCACGATGGTGCACGCTTGCCTGCCGCTCACCTGCCACCCGGTTCCCGACATCGCCTGAGCGCAGGGCGGCGCGCCCAGCGTTAACCCACAATAGCGATCACGCTGAAGACGGTCTGATCCGGCAGCTTTACTGACTGAGCGAGAACCGACGTCGTAAAGACGCCAGAGCCGTTAAGCCAGCGACTGGCCGGCTCTTTCTTGGCTCGGGTCATACCGCCATTGGCGCCGTAGAGTAAAACAAAGCCGTCGCTGTCGGCATGCATCTCTTTTGCCACGTATAGCCCTGATGGAAACGAGGCATTTGTCACAAACCATTCGCGCTTCGATTGACTGTGGCAGATGGCGCAGCATGGCGTCGCCGCTTTTTTCACCAACTTAATCGCAGCGGCTGTCAAGCTTGCATTGAACTCCTTGCGAATAGTTTCGGCTGTATCCAGTGAAACCGGCTTGCGCTCGATTCGGGGCAAGACTAAGTAATCAGGAAGGATGAGCTGGCTGGCGTAAGCGTTTGCATTGGCTTCGACAGATTTGGCTTCTGCATTCTGTGGACCGATATCTTCCTTGGCGCACAAGAAAGATCCGCGCTCGCGATCGCAAATCCAATGCGCAAGTTCATGAGCCAGCGAAAAGCGTTGCCGTCCTTCGCGGCTTTGCGCATTGACGCTGATAATCGCCCCGGCGCCGTGAGCCAGAAGCCGCGCCTCGCATCCATCAAGCTTTCGATAGCGCACAAGCGCACCTTGATCGAACGCGAGCGCGTCAAGATCGATCTGTGCGGGCTCGACAATGCCGTAACTCCAAAGAAGTCGTTCGGCAGAGCTTAGTCGATTAAGGTCGATGCGCGTCATCATCCTCATGCATAGCGCCCATATCGACAAGATCATCCCAAAGGCTCTGCCAGTCCGCTTCCGATTGCTGCTTGCCTTCCCGATACGCAAGGCCAAGGCTTGTATCCCGCGCAAATAGATCCTGGATTAGCTGCTTCATGCGCTCGATTGAAGGGCGGGACCTAGCCGCCGGCTTCTTACCCGCTTGGACGCCTCGCAGGCGTGATCTGGCTTGATCTAGGCGCTCGCGCCTTTCCGATGCTCCCCAGATCGGGTTGGCACGAGGTTTCGAGAACGAAACGCTTCGATAATCTTCTCTCTAATTGGCTCATAGAACTCGGGCAAGTTATCATCATCGATTGGCAATACTTCTAGAGAAGCTACGGTCAGAAGCCCCCGATCTCGGACGTCCTCAAGAGATTCTGTGACCAGCTGCGCCAGAGCATCGCGCAGTTGGTTGTTATGGCTCAGGAACAGCAGTGTATTGTCGCCTAGGGCACGCAGGCCACGTTCAATTTCTTCCGAGGCCTGCGCGGGTAGTTTCTTCGGACGGTCAAAGGGAAATATGAAACGAGTTTCTCGTGCGCCCATGTGGCATTTGTCTACACCGGTTTCATCTGGCACCACGAGATCATGGATTCGGAAATGAAATTCTCCAGAGTGGATTTCTGGAGTATTAGTATAGGAAAATACGGCTTTGAAGCCGATGCCAAACTTACCGATATTGGTTGGGTCGTCACGTTTAGCGCCATCACCGATGCCAACGATTCTCTCCACATCCTCCAACGTAAAGAGCCCCTCTGCTCCTGAACCGCCCTGACCTCGTTGTCGGCGAGTTGCTGGAGGCGGGCAGCGCGCTCGTCCGCAGTCAACGTAAGGTTCTCCGCAATGTCGCGGAGTTCATGAGTCAGCCGGCCCAGTATCTCCTCGCTTCCACCGAGCGCTTGGCGGAATACACCGATTCGCAACAAGCACCGTTGGTAGATATCCGCATCCACGGTGCCCGGCGTGACAAAGTTGTAAATCGCGACGGTTTCGCTCTTTTGCCCATAGCGGTCGATTCGTCCAATGCGTTGCTCGACCCGCATGGGATTCCATGGAAGGTCGTAATTCACTAGACCGTCGCAAAACTGATAGTCCAGACCTTCGCAGCCGACTTCCGAGGAGAGCAATAGATCGAGAGCCTCCGGATTCTCGCGCGCCAGACTGAAACGATTGCGCAGGAGGCGGCGCTCGTCTTCTGCGACGTCACCATGGATCAAACCGATCCTGACCCCGCCTCCGTCCAGGTGCTCAACGAGATAGCTCAAGGTGTGCCGGAACGTACTGAAAAGCAGCAGCTTGTTGTTCGGGAGATTTTGCTTGTCCCTGATGACTCGCTGCAATGCTTCGAGCTTGGGATCCGAGCTAGACAGCCTTCGCGAACACTGGATTAGCTCCTGGATATCGGACCGAAACTCGTTCAGTTCGTCACCGATCTCCGCTGGCGTGCCGTCGTCTCCTGCCTCACTTAGCTCAAGCGCCGAGAGGTGCCGGGAAAGGATCGCCTCAAGCAGCGGCGCGAGGCCAAAAATGCAGCTCGCCGCCTGCCTCCGGATAGTCGTCAAGAGAAACTGAAGATTTACGTTGCCGTGCCGGCGCTCCATGATGCGGGCGATGAGTCCGAGCAGGTCGTCGTGCAGAGATCTCTGCTCGGGGGTAAATTCAACTGAAACGGTCTCGGGCTTTCGGGTCGTGAAACTGCCAATATCCCTGCGCCGGGTGCGGTTGATGTAAGTCGAGAACGTGTAGATCTCCTCGAGGTCGCGGACGAACCGAAGGCGTTTGTCCGCATCGACGCCAAGCTGACCCAGCGTGTCGAAAGTTGCCTGTACCTTCGGAGACGGCGCCAATACACTCACCCCCCAAGGCGTTGCGAGCGCGGTTTGCAAGCAATCGCGCGCCTCTTCCTCCCAGCCTGTGCGGGCGCTCCGCGCTAGCTCGATTGCCCGGTTCACATGAGGATTGGGTTCTGACATACGATCAAAGTCTCGCCGGGATGGGACAACGTCCGGACGCAGAAGATGCAACAGATTGAACAGATCGTTATCGCTGAGCTGAATCGGCGTTGCCGACATCAAGACTGCGGCCTCAGCGTTGTCGCAGAAGTACCGGACTGTCCGGTACGCCCAGGTTTCCGTGTTGCGAATATGGTGCGCCTCGTCCACGATCACGAGATCGAAGGCGGGGGGTGGGTCGAGGTCCAGTAACCCCCGCTGCCTGCGGTTGCCTCGTTGCCGGCCGCCAAGCAGCACTTCGTCAAAGAGGGAATACGGAACGATTGCCCTGGAGTACTGCTGCGGCCATGTGCCATCCAAGTGTGTTTCTTCGATGCAATATCGAAGAGCATCACCGTCTAAGTGTACGAACTGCTCGTCAAATCGTTTCAGCTCCTCCATCCACTTCCGCTCGGCGATCAGCGGCTTCGGGCAGATGACGAGCACGGAGCGCAGCTCTCGGCGGGCTTGTAGCTCTTTCAGGATTAATCCCGCTTCAATGGTCTTTCCAACACCGACCTCGTCCGCAATGAGCAGACGAGGCCGATCCGACTGAATCAACTTCAGAACAGGCCGAAACTGGTAGGGAACGAAATTGATGCGGGCTGCGTATAGAGAGTAGAGGTTCGCGACGCTGGGATGAAGTAACTGACAAGCCGTAAGCGACGCGTTGAGTTCCCCGAGGGAGACCATACGGCTCGTGGATCCTGGCACTTCTACGGACTCAATCTGGGACGCGTAATACGTCGCGGTGGTCCCATCGTGAAAGATGACGTAACGATCTTCGGGGGCGCCCGGCATGTGGTCAATCACCGCACCCGTAACGGTCGGCCGTGCCCTGAGCCTCACAACGGAGCCGCGAGCAAATGCGCCTCCGTCGGCGGTCGGCGTCGGTGAAGCAGTTGCAGCTTTGTGACCACCACCGCCCGACAGCTTCCCAAGCAGGGATTTCTTCTCTAGGCGAATTTCCTCCAGCAGCCCTGCTTTCGCGCCAATAGCGGAGAGAAATCGGTCCAATGTATCGAGGTCGCGATAGGTTTCCTCCGGCTCCAGCCCTCCAGCTGGCGCATGTGCCCACCGGTTCCTAATGGTCTGTGCTTCTTTGAGCCAGGTGCGCGACGCCGACGCAAGATTGCGCAGAGGCGCGATTTCGTGCCAGTTCTGGTCCAAAACGCGTATTAGCGCCGCTACATCAAGTCCTGCGAGCATTGTCGTACCGCTGGATCGGACAAAATTTTGTTGCTGAAACGTGAGCCGAGCGACCACGCAGCGATTCCACCAATCGGTCTCAATACGGGGAAGAGCTTCGGCCAGGAAAAGGCACAGCTCTTTGCCGAAGGCGTCGAGAAGGTTGCGAATCATCATGTAAGGCTACCCCCAACAAAGTTAAATGCCCCCCGAAAAGCCGGGGCCTACCTTTGCGAGTTAGTGCAGGAGCCCGCGAATTGCATCAACGTCTACCGGAACTGCGGATATACCGACACGCCGCCGTGTTTCAATACCCGTCGTACGAAGGTACGGTAGTCCGCGACCACAGCGGAGTGCGGGTCGAAGATGTTCATTGTATTGCTGCCGGCCAGGGCACAAGGCCGCTTGCGCGGGCGCTGCGCCATAGTTCCCGGTCGTAGGTCGCTACGGTGATCGCTTCGCCGAGTATCTCGCGCCAGAAGAGCGCCGTAGCGAGGTGCACTGCGTCGTAGCCGCGCAAACCATGCTCCCACGCGAGCGTGCCGGCACGAGCGGCGAGCGGTTCGCTAAATTGAAGCCGGACCAAGTGCTCCCAGTCGGCGTTGAAGGCCTTGAGCGCCGCCAATGCTGCTTCGCGCGTAACGAGCCCGACACGCACCGCTTTCGCAAGCGCCGCGGCGACCTCGGCGCGACTCACCACCGCCGTGCCCAGCGCCTGCGCCTCGCGGATGAGCGACGCGACCTCCACAGATCCAGCTTCGGCGACGTAGCGCTTCACCAGCGCGCTCGCGTCGAGATAGACGATCACTCGCGGTCTTCCACCAGCAGGGCCGCGACGCTGCCGCGGCCACGCACCTTCGCCACCGGCGCTCGCGAACGAAGCTTTCGACCACTCCACTGCGCTTGCCCGCTCTCGCGCATCGTCGCGAGGCGCTGGTCCAGATCCTGCCCAATGGGCACGATGCGCCCGATCGGCAAGCCCCGGTCGGTGATGACCACCGACTCGCCCTTGCGGGTCAGGCGCAAGTAGTGGCTCAGTCGGCTCTTCAATTCGCGAATGCTGACGAGAGATTGGGCCATATCCGTCTCCTTGGCATCGTTTTTAACGTAGTCACATTATAGCATATTGTAGTCACGACAACGTCAGTCGAGTTGCAGCGCGCCGGTGCGGACGAGCGCGCTCATCGCGTCCGCCTGGGACTTGATGAATTTTCCGAAGTGCTCAGGCGTGCCGCCTTCGATGTCGAGGCCGAGCTGGTCGAACCGCTGCTTGACGTCCGGCATCCGCAGCACGCGGTTCACTTCGCGGTTGAGCTTGTCGATGATGGCGCGGGGGACCTTGGCCGCGGTGACGAGGCCGATCCACACGATGTTGTCCGCGCCCTTGATGCCTTGCTCCGCCAGGGTCGGCACGTTGGGAATGACCGCCTGCCGCTTGGGTCCGGCGACGCCGAGGACCTTGGCCCGTCCGTCGCGGATGAAGGCGCCAGCGGAGATCGTGGTGGTGTAGAGCCCGTCGATCTGTCCGCCGACGGCGTCCGTCAATGCCGGTCCCGTGCCCTTGTACGGCACGTGCGCTATGTTGACGCCGGTCACGGTCTTCAACAGCTCGAGCGCCGCATGGGGATTGCTGCCGGTGCCAGAGGAGCCCCAGCTCACCTTGCCGGGATGCGCTTTCGCGTACGCGATCAGCTCCCTCATGTCGTTCGGCGGGAACTTCGGATAGGCCACGGCGATGAGCGGCGCGGAACCGATGTAGACGATGGTCGCGAAGTCGCCGAAACCGTAGGTCGGTTTTTTCCGCAGCAGAATGTTGTTCAGGCTGGGGCCCGGATTGGTGACCATCAGCGTGTAGCCGTCGGGCGCGGCATGGGCGACGGTTTCCGCGCCGAGCGCGCCGCCGGCGCCGGGGCGGTTGTCGACGATGAACTGCTGGCTCCACGCATCGGACAGTTTCTGTCCCAGCAGGCGGGCGACCAAGTCGGTGGAAGCGCCGGGCGTGAACGGAACGACTACCTGGACGGGCTTGTTCGGGTAACTATCCGCCGGCTTCTACGCCCAGGCCGCTTGCGGCAGCGCTGCCGATAGAACGAACGCCAGGCATCTTGCTGACCGCATAATGAACACAGCGCTCTCCCTTCTCGTGTTGGCGGGCCGTGGTGTGGTTAAGCGGCCCGCGTAAACGAGTCGCCATCCGAAAAAAACTTAGGGAGTTGCCTCCGCCGCCTTCGCCGGAATGCCGCCCTCGCGGACCCAGCGATAGCGGCCGGCGAGGGCATCTGCGAGGGGCCGGCGCCGCTCGTCCGGAACGGCGATCCACATTCGCAGCAGATGCCGCTGCCGCTCGGGTTCATCGCAGTCTTCGTAGGCCTCGCGCGCATGCAGCGTGGTGTGGTTGTTGATCAACTGAATGTCGCCCTCCTGAAACGCCATGGATAGCATCAGCTCGGACCGGTTGGCGATGTCCTGGACCGTCTCGAGCGCCTCGCGCTGGATGGCGGTGGGCCGGTACTGCTCGCCGAAGCGCGCGGCGGACTCGTAGTAGGCCAGGCTGCAGATCCGCGCGGTCACCTTCCCGTCGCGGGCACTGAACATGGGAATAGTGAACCACGGCTGCTCGCCTTCCGGTTCCTCTCCGCGCCAGTCGAGATAGAACGTCCCATACAGCGCCTCCAACAAATCGGGGCGCTCCTCGCGCAGCACGTTGTGAACGGTGAGCGCGCTCACCACCTTGCTCGCGCCGCCGGCCTTGGCGGTGCGGAGGCAAAACAGCCCCAGTACATCCACGGGCAGCAGATCGGTGTGGAAATCCATGCGCTGGCGGGTCTGGTAGGCGCGCACGGTGGGGTCGGCGATGACCCGGCCTTCGTCACGCACGTGGCCGAGGCGATGCCCCCGCGCGTTCTGCGACACCGGATTGCCCAAACGCACGCCAAGGCCCCAGTAGAGGAGCTCGCATTCCTCGTCGGTGTAGCGTTCCCGCGGGATGCCTCGCAGCAGCATGAAGCCCCGTCCGTTCTCGATCTCTTCCAGAACGTTGCCGAGCTCGGCGGCGAAGCGTGGCAGGGGAAAGGCGTCCGCCGCGAATGGAATGCTCGCCCCGAAGCGCTTGGCATGAGCGAGCGCGGCGTCGATTTCCTCCACAGCCGCCGCGTCCAGGCGATAAATCCAGGACTCGTCATGCTGGATTTCCGGCCCGATCCAGACGCCTGGACCGGTGATGAGGGAGCGTCGCTTAGCGGCCATATGCATTAGTGACGAGGTGATAGTGATGAAAATTGGTGACGAGATAATGGTGACGTACTTCTTCTCCGCACCCCTTTTCGTCACCCCTTTTCGTCACTTCTTCCCGTCACCTCTTTTCGTCACCCCTTCTCGCCACCCCTTCTCGTCACCATTTTCATTCGACCTTGATGTTCGCGCTCTTGACCACCTTGCGCCACTTCACGATTTCGGCGCGTATCATCGTGGCGAACTCTTCAGGCGTGTTGCCCGCCGCTTCCAGGCCCACCGCTGCAAAGCGCTGCGTAAGCGCCGCCGACTTGAGCACGCGGTTGATTTCGGCGTTGACCTTGCCGACGATTGCGCGCGGCGTTCCGGCCGGAAACAGCATGCCATACCATACGTCGAACTCATAACCCGGGACGCCGCTTTCCGCGACGGTCGGAACTTCAGGCGCAGCGGAAGAGCGCTTGGCGCCACTCACCGCCAGCGCGCGCATGCGGCCGGATTTCATGTGCGGCACGACCGACGATATGCCGATCAACTGCATATGTATCTCGCCGCCCAGCATCGCAGTCAACGCCGGGCCCGTGCCCTTGTACGGCACATGCACCAGATCAATGCCGGTCATCACGCGCAGCAGTTCGGTGCCCAGATGCGAGGAGCCGCCGCTGCCGCCCGAGCCATATCGAATCTCGCCCGGCTTGCTCTTGGCAAGTGCGATCAGGTCTTTCATGGAGTTCACGCCCAGCGCCGGAATGACGACATAAACAAAGGGCTGCGTCGCCACCAGGGAAATGGGCAAAAGGTCTTTTTCGGTGTCGTAAGGCAGTTTGGAATACAGCGCCGGCGCGTACGACAACCCGAGACTGCACAGCACCATGGTGTATCCGTCGGGGGTGGACTTCGCCGCAAGGTTGGTCCCGACCGTGCCGCCGCCGCCTGCCCGGTTGTCGACCACCACGGTCTGTCCCCAGGCTTGACCGAGGTCCTGGGCGACGAGCCGCGCGATGATATCGGTGCCGCCGCCCGGCGCGAACGGCACGATCATGCGTATCGGCTTTGATGGGTAGATAGCCGCTGCCGCGGGCTTCTGTGCGACCGCGGACATACTCGCCGCAAGCAGACCGGCGGCCGCAATTCCAGACATCGTGCCGAGCATAATCTTCATCAAAATCTCCTCTGTCTCTCACCGGACAGCGCTTACAGCCGTCGCCGCCGTCAGTGTTATCGATCACCCGTCACCTTTTCCCGTCACGTTTTTTCCGTCACTCCTTTTCGTCACTTTCTTTCGTCACCCGTCACCGATTACGCACCCTCCGCCGCCGCGGGATTCCACTGCCCCTTCCGCATGCGTGATTGAGCGATTGAATCACCTCATTATCGAAACACTCGCTGCATCACTCATAGCAGGCGGCAGCGCCAGGTAATCGGGGTTGAGCGCGGAAATGCCGCGGCAGCCGAGCAACGCCAGCACGCGGTCAATTTCCTCGCGGAATAACGCGATCGCGCGCGCCGCGCCGGCTTCACCGGCGGCTGCCGTGCCATACAGCGTCGAGCGGCCGATCAGCACCGCGTTGGCGCCCAGCGCAAGCGCCTTGATCACGTCGCTGCCGCGCCGAAAACCGCTGTCGACCATCACGGTGATGCGCTTCCCAACCGCCGCGACAACTTTCGGCAGCACCTCGACCGGCGCCATCGCGCCGTCGACGACGCGCCCGCCGTGGTTGGAAATGATGACCGCATCGGCGCCGCAGTCGGCGGCAAGCACCGCGTCCTGCGGGCGAAGTATGCCTTTCACCATCAGCGTGCGCGGCCACAATTTGCGCAGCACGCGCACATCGTCCCAGGTGAGCGCGTCGTTCAGCTTCAGCGCCCGCCCCATGGGCTGCGCCGTGATCCTGCTCTTCACTTCGGCCGGATAGTTCTCGTAGCGCGGCATGCCGGTGGTGAGCAGGTAGCGCATCAGCACCCCCAGCAGCCAGCGTGGGTGCGTCAGCACGTCGGTCGTGTTGCGCAGCGTGTAGGACAGCGGAATCGTGAAGTTGTTGCGAAGATTGTATTCGCGATTTGAGAAAACCGGGCTGTCGACGGTAACAACCAGACCTTCGAATCCAGCGGATTTCGCGCGCTCGGCGATCGCGTGCGACAGCGATCGGTCGGCGTACATGTAGAGCTGAAACCAAAGCCTGCCGCCCGCCTGCTTGACGATTTTCTCCATCGCGGTCATGGAGGTGGTCGCCAAGGTGAATGGGATGCCGGCCGCCGCAGCCGCGCGCGCGAGCGCAATTTCACCCTCGTGCCACATGATTCCCGCTGCCCCGGTAGGCGCGATCGCGATCGGCATCTTCTGCTGATGGCCGAACAGCGTGATTTCCTGACTGCGCTGCGAGACATCGACCAGCACGCGCGGTTTCAGCTTGATGCGCTCGAATGCTGCGCGATTGTTGCGCAGCGAGACCTCGTCCTCGGCGCCGCGATCGACGAACTCGAATATTCCCTTCGGCAGCCGGCGCCGCGCGATTTCGCGCAGATCGGCGATGCTGTAAGCCCCCAGTGTGTTATCTTTCATATAGGCTTCAGGTAGCGCCATTGGACTCGCAGTCCCATTTGTTGAATCCCGCACGAACAGGGCGTATCCGCCATGTGCGCGCATGGGCGGATCAAACCCCATTCGCTTGTGTCCTGAGTCGCTAATTCACCGCACAATTTTGGACGTAGGTCGGGGTACGCGCAGCGTTCCCCGACGTCCACTTGGCGTCAGGTAGCTGTCAATGCGGCAACCTGACCTACACCTTTTCGACACGAGGGGCTCCAGGGATTCTGCATCGAAATAATGATTCACAACACTAGATACCGAGGCGACGCCCTAGATAGACGTCCTCGATGCCACGAATTTCGGGGCTGTAGGGCCCCTCGCCGGTGCGGTCGTGGACGAAGACGACCTTATTGAGGTCGCGGGGCTTTTTATCCAGCAGCGCGTCTTTGAGCCAGTCGGCAATGAGAGGATCGGCGTACATCCCGCCGAAGTTGCGACTGGGCCGCGGTACGTGGTTCTCGTTCTCGAGAATCCAGATCTCCTTGGGAGCGGCCACCTCATCGAAGTAGGCGAGGCCTTCTTCCAGGTGGCAGAGGGGATCGTACTCGCCCAGGACCATCAGCGAGAAGCACTTGACCTTCTTGCCGCAGCCGAAGAGGTGCATCTGCTCAGCCATCTTGTCGAATTCGGCCTCATCGTGAATGCCGGCCATGTACATGAATATCTGTTTGAAGCGCGGCGAAGCTTCTTCGAAAATCGCCTTCTTCGTGCCGTAGTTGGCTGCAGAGCTGGCGATCGCTTTGACGCGGGCGTCCGCTGCGGCCAGGCGGTTGCTCCAGTAGGAGCCCATCGAGATGCCCATCACGCCGATACGCTCGGGGTCCACTTCAGGTTGTTTGAGCAGCCAATCGACGCACGCACTGGTGGCGCGCTCGTGGTTATCGGCCGTGACCCGGATCTTTCTCAGGTTGCTCATGCCCTGCCCGGGGCCATCGACGGCAAAGACGTTCATGCCGCGCTTGATGAACGGGTTGTTGCTGGGATCTGGTACCGCTTCTTTCGTCTGGTCCATGCCGGGAATCGAGAGGATCGTAGGCAGATTCTTTCCGCCAGGCACTTTGTGCAAGTTGCCTTGGATGTGGACGCCCTCCCAGTCGACCTCGACCCGCTCGATGGGATAGTCAGCGGTGCGGATGCAGCCCTCGAACGACTCGATGAGCTTGCCGTGGAGGTAGATCTTGTCGGGGTGATCGTCTACGAAGATGGCATGTTGGCCGATGCGATAGTTCTCGCACGCCTTGTAGTAAAGCTCGCAGGCGGACTGATTGTGCCCGGCGGCCTCGGCGGCGCGCGCGATGGCCTCCTGGTGGCGACCCGCCTTCTCCATCACGCGCGGGATCTGCCGGTAGGTCTTTACTTCTGCCGGGATCTCCCGGTGATCGTAGGCGAAGTTGTGGGTCCGACCCGTGGTCTTGACCATCCAGTCAAGCAGCCACTGTTGACTGTCTCGGCGCCGCTCCGAACGCAGGCTGCCTGTCTTATCTGTTGGCGGGATCAAGGTACCTCCGTGATTGTGAGTGGTTGCCGGAAGCCAACGACATATCGATGCCCTCCGAATGCTGGCGTCAGCCCCGGGTGATGCCTTCGATATGGAACGGCTTGCCGTTCACCTCGACGGTGCTGTTCAAGGGGACGGACTGGACGATCAGGCCCTCGGCGAAGCAACCGTTCTTGGCGTTGCGGATGAGGTGGGCCAATTTGTCGGGAGCAGCGTCGCTCTCGATGGAGAGGTGGGTGTCTACGCCGTCCCACTTGCAGTACACCGTGCCCTTGAGCACGGAGCCCCCGAGGAATTTCCGGAAACGGACCTTCGCGCTCGCCTTCGTCACCGAAATCTTCATCATGTGCGCGTACCGCGCAACCTGGGTGAGCAGTCAGAAGCCGGTCCCCATCGCCATGTAGGACATCGGAGACGGGAACTTGTCGGTTCCGCCGATCCGCGCCGCCTCGTCGCTGAAGACCTCGAACTTGCCGACGGCGCCGCGCTTGAGGTGCATCTCGCCCGCGACCACCTCGGTGTAGACCTCATTGTCGGTGGATATTCCCTGCGGGGGAAGTTCGGGCTTGTCGATGACGCGCTGGCCGACTTCGCTGGGGGTGTTGGCTCCGTCAACCGGCTTTTCCATATCGCTTCCTCAATTCGGGACGATGCAAGGGGCTGCTCGTCCGGTTCAAATCCTGACCGAAACTCAGCGTGTTCTACAACATGTTACCTTAGAGTGCCTAACATAATGAACCACGTGATGCGCTGCCACGCCCGAGGTGCTGCGCGACGACCGGCATGGACGCCTGCAACCACCTCGTCGCCCGTCACCGATTACGCACGCTCCGCCGCTGCGGGAGAGGGCGTTTTTCTCTTGCACCCCTACCCGCCGCGGATTCCGGCTTGCTGGATCACCTTGGACCACTGGTCGTGCTCGGCGCGGATGTGGGCCGCAAACGCCTGCGCCGAGCCACCGACGGCCTCCGAGCCTTCGGCGACCAGGCGCTTCATCATGTCGGGCGATTGCATTGCCTTCGCCGTCTCGCCGCTGATCCGGTCGATGACGGCTTTCGGCGTTCCCGCCGGCGCGATGAGGCCGTACCAGTTGACCACGACGACGTCCATGCCCGCCTCGGATAACGTGGGAACATCAGACAGCGCCGGTGCGCGTTTCGCGGGCGTGACCGCCAGCGCGCGCAGGCGTCCGGCCTTGACGTGGGCCATCGAGGAAATGATGGTTGCAAACGACAGTTCGATGCGCCCGCCGACAAGGTCCGCGTAGGCCGCCCCCATGCCCTTGTATGGGACGTGGGTCATGCGGGTGCCGGTCGCGATCTGGAACAGCTCGGTGGTCATGTGGATCGGGCTGCCGATGCCGGAGGAGGCATAGTTCAGCTTGCCGGGATTCGCGCGCAGGTACTGCACCACCTCCGCGACCGATTTCGCGGGAATCGTCGGATGCACGACGAGCACGTAGCCTTGCGCGGTGACCTGCGAGACCGGCGTGAAATCACGCACGATGTCGAATCGCGACTTGTAAAGGAGCGGGTGTATCACCGTGGTCGCGCTGATCATCATCAGGGTGTGGCCGTCCGGCGCCGCGGCGGCCAGGATTTCGAGGCCGACCTGGCTTCCCGCGCCGGGACGGTTGTCGACGACGAAAGTCTGGCCGAAGGTGTCGCCGAGCCTCTGCGCCAGGCCGCGCGTGACGGTGTCCATGCCGCCGCCGGCAGCCAGCGGCACGATGATCCGCACCGGCCGGCCCGGGTAGTCCTGCGCTTGCGCCGGCAGCAGCGCGAGCATCGCGGCGAGCAACGCAAGCCGCGTCATGCAGGTCCACGTCTTCATCATCGTTCTTCCTTGTGCCGAGCAAGTATTCTGGCGATGGTTATCGATGGATGCAACTTCCTCGGCTCGGCACAGCATAATACTTCATGTTCAAGCTTGCCAAATCGGGAAACGATCGCAACCTACAAGGAACTCGCCGTGAAACTGAACCCACAGGATTTGGAAGCCGTCGCCGGGCGCACGCTGGAGCATTACGACCGGCATGCCGCAGACTTCTGGCAAGGCACGCGCGACCACGACGTCAGCCAGAACATCGAGGCGCTGCTGCAACGCCTCGAGGGTGAACCGCCTTTCACGATACTCGATTTCGGGTGCGGGCCGGGGCGCGACCTCAAGGCGTTCGCCGAGCTCGGTCACGTCGTGGTCGGCTTGGAAGGCGCGGCGCGTTTAGCCGGGATGGCGCGCGCCTACAGCGGCTGTGAAGTATGGCGGCAGGACTTCCTCAGGCTCGATCTGCCCAGTGGCCGTTTCGATGGCGTGTTCGCCAACGCGGCGCTGTTTCACGTGCCCGGCCAGGAATTGCCTCGGGTGTTGCTGGAATTGCGCGCTACCCTGAAGCCGCGCGGCGTGCTGTTCAGCTCGAACCCGCGCGGACACAACGAGGAAGGGTGGACCCAGGGGCGCTATGGCGCGTATCACGATCTTGCGACTTGGCGCCGCTATCTGTCTGCCGCGGGATTCGTCGAGCTCGCCCACTACTACCGCCCCACGGGCCTGCCGCGCGAACGGCAGCCCTGGCTGGCGAGCGTGTGGCGCAGGGCGGGTCAGTGACTCGACGACAAGGAGCAACGCCAGAACATCTGCCCGCAGTCCTGACTCTAACATCGGAAGATCCGACTCACGCCCTGTTTATTCTGACTCCTGTTTCTTATTACTGTTTCTTATTGAGCTTTTCTTAACTGCATGACACGCTCAATCCCTCACCCCCGCCCCCTCTCCCGCAAGGAGAGGGGAGATTCGAGACGTAAATGAATGTCATTCATTTACGTAAAACTCAATAGATGAGCAAGTGGCTCGACGAATCCCGCAACCGGCGCGACGGTGTGACAGTACCCACCATCTGGGTGACGATCGCGCTGTCGCTGCTCATCCATATCGCAGTGCTGAGCGAATGGCTGCCGCGGGTGCGCCTCCCGTCGCTCGATGCGCCCGAACGGGGTGATGCACGCGGCCCGCTGGTGGTGCACCTGGCTCCCCCGCCAAGCCCTGCGCCAGCACCGCCGCCGTCACCGGCGCCGCAGGCACCGCTGCCAAAGGCAGTGGCCCGGCCGCGGCCCACACCGCCGACAATCGCGCTCAACGGGCCGGCGCCCACCATCCCACCGCCGACCGCTCCAGCGGTTACCGCGCCGCCGCCCGCGCATCCTCCTGCTGACGGCGATCTGGCGTCGTACATCGAAGCGAGGCGCCGTGCCCGGGCTGAGTCGGCGCCGGCCGCGTCGCCGGGCAGCGCATCGAACGCGCCGCCGGTCGAAGACGACAACGCGCGCACCAACCGCATCGTCGCCGCCAACCTCGCCTCGCGGCGCCCGCTGACCTTCGGCTACGATCCGACAAAAAGCGGCGGCGTGTTCCAGATCGAGCGCATGGGCTTTGACACGGCCGAGTTCATCTTCTTTGGCTGGAACAAGGAGATCCGCCGCAACATGGCGCACCAGATCGAGGTTCGGAAAGGCAGCAACAGCGATATCCGCATCGCGGTGGTCCGCAAGATGATCGCAATCATCCGCGAGTACGAGCAGGAGGATTTCCTCTGGGAATCGCAGCGCCTGGGCCGCAGCCTTACGCTGTCCGCTCGCGCAAGGGACAACGCCGGGCTCGAGGATTTCATGATGCGCGAATTTTTTCCAGACCCGCGCCTGCCGCAGTGACGCCGGGCAAGATGACCCTCGGCTTCGTCACCACCACGCAAGGCCACTTCTTCAAGGCCGAAACCAACCGCGTTGGATGGGCAATGTATCCGTAACGCGGTTGACCGCGGCCAAATCCCTGCTTGCCGATCGCGCTTTTCCGCTCACCCGTCACCTTCTTCCATCACCTTTTTTCATCACTCTTTTTCGTCACTTTCTTTTGTCACTCGTCAGTTATCACGCATCGCCGGTTTTTGCCCCGTGGATGACAACGGAACGGGATTGGGTGTTTAATGGGTCGAAGGAGATCCGAGGCGGCGACGATTATGGAATAGAGGGTCCCTGAGGTTTCCTCAGCCGCTGCCGCGACCCAACGCAACCCCGTCACTCCAGGAGAAACGCATGAAGCAACCCTTGCTAAGAACGCTACTCATGCTCACCGCGGCCGGCGTTTCCGCCGGAGCAAGCGCACCGGCGACCGCCGCGGAACCCGCGTATCCGACCAAGCCGATTCGGATGATCGTGCCGTTCACGCCGGGCAGCGCGACCGACATCATCGCGCGCATCATCGGACCCAAGCTGGCGGAGAGCCTCGGCCGGCCGATCGTGATGGACAACCGTCCGAGCGCGGGCGGCATCGTCGCCTTCAACATCGTCGCCGAGGCGACCCCCGACGGCCACACGCTCACGACGACCGGGTCCAACTTCGCAGGGAGTGCTGCGCTCTATGCCGCGAAGCTCCCCTACGACCCGGTCAGAGATTTCGCCGGCATCACCCAGATCGCGAGCACCCCGCTGATCCTGGTGGTCGCACCCAGTCTCGGCGCGAAGTCGGTCAAGGAACTGATCGCGATTGCAAAACAGAAGCCGGGGCAGCTTAACTTCGGCTCCACCGGTCTTGGCAGCGGACCGCATTACGGCGCCGCGTTGTTCAATCTGACCGCCGATATCAATGCGGTGCACGTGCCGTATAGGGGCTCGCCCGAATCGCTCACCGACCTCATGGCGGGCCGCGTGCAGTATGTTCTCTCGCCCGTCCTCGCGGCATCGCCCTTGATCAAGGGCGGACGCCTGCTGGCGTTGGGGGTGACCACTGTGCAGCGCGCGCCGGCGCTGCCGGAAGTACCGACGATCGCGGAAGCGGGGCTCGCCGGGTTCGAGTACCAGGGGTGGTACGGACTGCTGGCCCCGGGCAAGACGCCGCGCAAGATCGTGAACCTGCTTGCGAGGGAAATCGGCCGCATAGTCGATCTTCCCGACATCAAGGAGCGGATCGCAAGCCAGGGCGCAATCGCCAAGCGCAGCACGCCCGAAGAGTTCGATAAGCTCGTGCACGAGGAAATCAAGACGCGCACCAGGGTGTGGAAGGCCGCCGGCGTCAAAGTTGAATGAGCGCACGGCAACGGCGCTGACGATACCAATGCGGGTCAGCGTGCCGAACCTTCTGCTGGATCAAGAAAGGAAGTGACGAAAACTGGCGACGGAAGATAGTGACGAATTATGGTGACGAGAAGCCGTTGCTGCCCCGTCACCAGTACTCGTCATCCGCGATGGCTACGCGGGGATCGGGATGATGCGCTCCCGCGCGAGATCGGCAGCGTAGGCAATGGCCGCAGGAATGTGCTCAGGCTTGAGAGACGGGTGCTGTTCGAGAATGCGTTCCGGAGTTTCACCGGCAGCGAGATTGTCGAGCACAACAGAAACCGGTATCCGGGTCCCCCGGAAGCACACAGCGCCGTGCATGATCTCAGGATCGGCGGTGATGTAAGGTTTGCTCATGTTTCGTTGGAAGGTCAACGCGCACTCCTTTGGCGCGTTGAAGTTCGGCAGAGGATCCATGAAATCAAAATGTCATGAAGCCCGGCCCGTCCATCGAGCGGCTGATCCTGACCATCCGCGGCCAGCGGGTAATTCTTGCCGGTGATTTGGCAATGGTCTACGGCGTGGAGACGCGCCGTCTGAACGAACAGGTTCGACGTAACTCTGCCCGGTTTCCAGGCGATTTTGTTTTTCAGCTCACGCGAGGGGAATTCGACGCTCTAAAGTCACAAAATGTGATCTTAGCCGGCGGCAGTGCGTCTTTAAGATCGCAAAATGCGACCTTAAAGCGCGGGCAGCACATCAAGTATCCGCCCTATGCATTTACCGAACACGGCGCGATCATGGCAGCGACGGTGCTGAACAGCCCTCAAGCCGTGGCGATGAGCGTGTACGTCGTGCGGGCGTTCGTCAGCATGCGAGAGCAACTGGCGGCCAACTCCGCGATCCTCAAGCGGCTGGCGGAAATTGACAAAACGCTGCTCGAACACGATTCCGCGCTGCGCGACGTCTATCGCAAGCTGTTGCCGCTGCTGCAACCCCCACCCCAGCCGTCGAGACGGCGCATCGGCTTCATTTCTGAAGACTGACGGCAGTTGCAAGTGCGTGAGTCGCGGGTTGGACGCGCCAGCGAATACGCGATGAGGATGTCATGCGTGAGCGCGAGCAAAAGCCTTTTTCCACGTCCGACCTCCCGATCTCCCAACCTCCCGCTCTCCCGATCTCCCGCCCTCCCGTTCACTCCTCCACCGGGGCATCGCTGGCCTTATCTGCTGATCCCAATCTATGCCGTGCTCGGACGGATCCCGGCGACGCGAGCGAGCGCAGAGCGGCTCGGTTTCGTTACGCTCGATGTCATGAAGGCGGCTCTGGTGTCGGCGATTGAAGCGCCGCCGGCGAGCGGTGTGCGCATCGTCGAAGTACCCGAAATCAGGCGGACGCAACTTCTTTGACGGAAAGCACCTTCCTCGTTCCTCCTTCCCCCTTCATCCTTCCGCTTCCATCCTTCTGCCTTTGCTCTGCTCCACGCCCTCGCGCGTGGAGAGCCCGTAGTGGCGCAGGAACGATTCGGTGCTGAGCGGGCCGGGCGGCGTCGCACGGAAGCGTTCGGCGAGCCGCACGGCGTCCTGATGGATTCTTTCCGAGACGGCGAGGGGAGGGCTGAAGCTCCAGCGCCTAGGCGCCGCACCGCGTCGGCTTTGGCGACGTGGTGGTCCTTGGCAATGGCAGCCCGCAGCCTTGGAAAAACCATTGTGATTCTCTTGATGTTAAACGAGTAACATATTGAAATATCTGTGTAATGCACATTATTACCGTTCTATTTATATGTATATACCATGTAGTTACTAAATATTTATCTTGACACATGTGATCGTACTTATTATCTTATAGACACTATGGATACCGATATGAACGAACAGTCACCCGAGCAACTTGAGCGATGGGCAGCAGGCATTGAAAAGGAGATCGAAATGATCAAGGCTAGCATCGCGCCGCTCGAACAACGCCTCGAGGCCGCGCGAGAGCGACTCGATCTGGTTCAACGGCTCATACGACTTACTGAAGGCGCCAAGTCAACGCCGCGACCTGCTGTAGAGCCTGGCAAATCATCGGCTTCAGGCAGAGCAGCGCCGTTACCCACGGGGAGACAAGGCTTGGAAGTGCACTTAGAACACATCCTGCGCGAAGCCGGAAAGCCGATGCACATCTCGGAAATTCGACAGGCACTAATAGATAATGCGATCCCACTTCCCGGACGAGGCGACGAAGCCAACATAATCGTTCGCCTACGGAGGGCGCCGGAGCAATTTACGCGGACAGGGCGAGGAATGTATGCGTTGGCAACGTTGGGGTTGGACGCTGTTCCTCCGGCAAGGCGCCGGCGTAGGACAAGGGCTCTTAAGAAAGCTTGATGCCAGATGGAAGAGACCCCCAACTGGAACACGTTTCTCTGGGCTCTCCACGAGCTTGGGGGCAGCGAGGATTTCGTGGATATTGAAAAGGTATTCTGGAGATGCTTCGAGCTCGCGCCTCAACGGTTCTCTTGGCGCACGCGGCATGACCTTCCCGACTACAAAAAATGCGCAAAGGCTCTTCAGGAAGCGGAGGCTCGACGCCCCCCGCTTCTAATTAAGACAGGGGATAGCTTTGGTAGGCAGCTTAGTGTCCAAGGACAAGAATGGCTCGCCGCAAACGCGAAGAGGCTCCGTGCTCAGCTTAAGCCAGGGCGGGTCGTTCAGGAACCCAGGCGGCGCCCACGGTCGCGAATGCTTGCTGAGGCGGAGCAAGTGGCAACGTTTACCGAGTGGTGTGTTGACCGAATAGTTCCGACTGAGAAGTGGCGGATGGCTGAAGTGCTCCGGTGTTCACCGGATAGCGATACAGCCGTCTGGCGCAATCGGCTTGATACGCTGCAGGCTGCCGCACACGCAGCTGACCGCAAGGACCTCTTAGAGTTCCTTGACGCTGTTGCCAGCACGCATCGAAATTGGTTTGGAGGGGATTAGCACGATGAAACCTGAGACGGGACGAGTCAATTACGGAGGCCGCGCCTTTCACCAAGATGCGACCGAGGCCATGAAGGGCGACATAATTCGTGCGCTTATCGAGACTATCACTAACTCCGATGATGCGTACGGCGACAAAGACGGAAAGATTCGAATTGAGATCGAGCATTGCCATGGTCCTTGGAGTGTAGTCACGCGTGACCGAGCAAAGGGCATGGGCGCCTCCAAGATGAGAGCAGCGTTTGGTAACCTTGGCGGTCGCGAGTCCGGTTTTGAGTTAGGCGAGTCGGTTCGGGGCAACCTCGGTCGAGGGGCCAAAGACCTTGCGGCGTTTGGCACGGTAGTGTTCGAGAGTATCAGCGACGACAGATATTCAAAATTCACGCTTGATCCGACAGGCAACTATGTGCTAGACCCCACAGATCGTAAGGTGGACACAGAAATTCGGGAGCGGCTTGGCATCCCCCGCGGCAGTGGCACAGTCGTCACAATGAATGTGTCCGAAAATATCCGGTGCCCTCAGCACGCTAAGCTAGCGGAGCGCCTTTCGAAGCACTACCAGTTAAGGGACATTCTTGCCGACCCGCGTCGTGAGGTTATGCTAGTAAACGTTGGCAAAGACAAAGGGGTCACGCTCCGTTACGCATATCCCTCACTTCCGGTCGTTTTCCAAGGGGAACTCTCGATTGTCGGATATCCGGAAGCCGCAGTGACGGTAACGATTTACCGCAACGAAGAACGTTATGACGATTCCGCGTCCGATGACCAGCGCCCGGCCGGGCTCTTGATAAAGGGGCGACGCGCTATTTATGAAAACACTTTGTTCCGCTTCGAGAGCAATCCGATGGCCGGATGGTTCTCAGGACGCGTCGAATGCTCATACATTGACCAAGTCGCCGCAGAGTATGATCGCCGCCTTGTCGCGAGAGAGCGCCAAGACGATAGAAATCCAATCCCTATCATCACGCGCCGCCGAGATGGGCTTCAGCCCACACATCCCTTTTACAAGGCGCTTGCTACCGCGGTCGAAAAGCCTTTAGGAGAACTCATTCGAGAGGAGGAGAAGAAAGCGAAGGAAGGTTCGGGACACGAGAGCTCAAAACTGCGTAGAACTCTTGACGCACTTGGGCGAGATATTGCCCGTCTGATTGACGAAGATTTGCGTGAACTGGAGGAGGAAGGTTTGGTTGGAGCCGGCGAAGTTGGCTCAAGCATCCCTCCGGTTAAATTGATCCCCGAACAGGCCGTGCTATATATGGGGGAGGACAAAACCCTTACCGTCCAGGTTCGCGCTGATCTCAAGTTAACTGAAATAGACGTCGAGGTCGATCCTGAAGGTGTCATCGCCATCGTCGGCGAAACGAAAATAGCGCTTACCCCACACAAGAAGCGGCCCACGGACATCTTGGTCGGTCATGTGCTAGTTCGTCCACTCGTTGAAGGCAAGGAGACCCTCCTCTCGGTCCGGTGTGGGTCGTACTCTGCTGTGGGATTGATTGAGGTGCGCGCGGAGAGGACTGAGATAGAAATTCCCGAGCCGGAGACTCTTCAGTTTGAGCGAGACAGCTACCGGGTTGCCGTCGGCAAGAACAAAACTATTCATATATTGGCCCCGGTCGAGCTAGTCGACAAGCATGGCAAAGATGTTGATGTACGGTCGTCGGACTCTGGTATCGTAGTTCTTGCTGGCGGGAAAAGTTTGCTCCGGCTCGACGAAGAGTATGAGTTTTATGTCGGTGAGATCACTGTTGATGCCAGAAAGCTCGGTACTAAAGCCGCTCTGACAGCAAAGCTTGGATCGGTCACGGCCACTTGCAACCTAGCCGTTACGCGAGATGAGGAAGGGCCAAGCATTGAGATCAAGATCGATGACGATGAGGCTGGCAAGTATCGCGCTTTTGTCGAAAAGAACGGCCAACGCGTGATCATTCGAATAAAGGGCGGGCATCCCGCAATGCGGCGTTACCGTGGCAGCCCACCCGACTATAAGGGGCAGGACCAACCACTCTTTAATGCACTAGTCGCCGAGATCGTTGCCGACCAAGCGGCTCGCATGGTTCTTGAACGGAAATTTCCTGTGGCCGGGGCAGAGCAACTGGACGCCGCACGGTTCTATGCTGAGCACTATGCTTATCTGTCGAAGTATCTCACGCGCTGCCACAAAACTCTCGTGGCCGACGAAAGTGCAGATTGAGGGAAAAGTGAATTGGACGCGGTCGGTGTGACTTTTTATCGCGTCTGCCACGCAAACGTCATACCTATTTATCTTGATTGGCATAGAACTCTTCAGAGAGGACAACGATGAAGATCAAACGTATCGAGCATGTCGGCGTGGTGGTGCGGGACCTCGAAGCGAGCAGGCGGCTGTGGGAAGGCTGCTTCGGCATCCGTCTCGGCGGCGTTGAGGAATACTCGATTAAGTGCCGCGCATCGGCCATGCCGGCTGCCGCATCGCTTTCATCGACCCGGCCGCCACCGAGAACTGCCTTATCGAGTTGGCAGAGCTGCCCGCCGAACCCGTGCATCATCCGTAGCGAAGACCGAATTCGAAGACTGGAACCTATCTCGATAATAGGCACGTCTGCGATGGAGGCGAGGCGCCTGCCCTGCCTGGATCCCGGATCAAGTCCGGGATGACGATTATTAATGTCCGGGATGACGATCCACTTAGCCGTGTTTGGCCAGAAACGCCTTGACTCCGTGCACGAACCCGGAAGGGTTGTCGAGCGTGACGTGGTGATCGCTGTGGGGGACTTCAGTCAGCTCGACGTGCGGGCAACGCGCCTTCACCTCGGAGTAGACCTGGGGCGTGATGCGCTGGCTGCGCTCGCCTTTGACCAGCAGCGCCGGAATGCTGATGTGATTCCACCACGGCAAGCCGTTCATGAGCTCGCGCCTGGCGTAAACATTGCGATCGAACTTGTGGCGCCAACTGCCGTCACCGAGTTGCCGGCCGCTGTTTTGGGCCAGGTGGCGGACGATCTCCGGCGCCGCTGTCGTGCCGGCCGGTCGCAGGCGATAACGCGCGACGAACTCTTCCCGCGTGGCGTAACTACTGCCCTCCCGGTTGCCTATGTCGCGCATTGCGGCGAGGCGCTCTTCGGCCATACGCAGCGTCGTGTCGATGACGACGAGCCTCGCCACCCGCCCGGGATGAGTGGCGGCGTACACCAGAGAAACCATGCCGCCCATCGAATGGCCGATCAAAACGAAGTCGCGCAGCTCGAGCTTTTCGACGACCTCCGCCAGGTCTGACGCATAGCGCGGATAAGCGTAATCCGGCGGTTCCGCCCACGCGCTGTCGCCATGGCCGCGCAAGTCCAGCGCGCGTAGGTGGTAATCCGCGCTGAAGCCCGGCGCCACGAAATCAAACCAGTGCGCATGCGCGGCGCCGCCGTGCACACAGAGCATGGCCGGACGGCCCGCGGCGCCGTAATCGAGATAGTGCAGCCGCAAGCCGCCGGCATCCACAAACCGGCTGGCATAAGGCGCCGGCTGGAAGCCATCTTCGGGACGATCGATACCTGGGTCGGGGTTCTGGCGCGATGCCATTCAATATCTTTCCATCAATATGCACAACTCGTGGAGCTGCTCGCAATCTTCCAACTCCCAACCTCCCGCTCGCAGCACGTGAGAGCGTGAAGGCGTAAAAGATAGGATTCAGGATCAAGGAAAATCAGTCTGAGGGCAATGGCACTACCTTAAGCCGAAATGTGCGCACGATCACGGTTCAGAAGGTGTGTCGTTCCCGTGAAGAC
>MERI01000220.1 GCA_001772005.1 Betaproteobacteria bacterium RIFCSPLOWO2_12_FULL_62_58
CCGCCTTGGCATAAACCTGAGGCGAATAGGGATCGGTGCCCTCGGGCAGGTCGATTTCCGGCTTGGAGATGTGCAGGAAGCTCCACGGCTTGCCCTGCGTCTGGGCGCGCGCCTCCTCGGTGAACAGCACGTCATAAGGCGGCGCGGCCACCTGCGCCGCGTATTCGGGGGTGGGCCGCAGGGCCGCGAAAGGTCGGATCATGTGCAACATCGCCTCCGTGAAGTGGTAGTTTCGGGATACCCCCATCGCAAGCCGCGGCAGGTTTGTTTGCAACCGCGCCGGTTTCGCGGGGCGGGTCTCCGGCGATTGGCGCCGAACACAACAAGAACTGCGGATTTTAGCGCAACGGGCCGCTCATGACTCATTGGCCTCGGGGCGCGTGACGCAGTGCCGTTCGGATCAGCAGGAGGAAGAAGGTGATATGGGGACGGAGCCCAATGGCACTACCTTAACGCAATTTGAGCGAATTACGCGGCACAATGGCCCAACACCCTCTGTCATTCCCGAGCAATCGGGAATCTATTCCATGCTTCGAGCGAGATGAACCGCCGTATGGGTTCCCGCCTTCGCGGGAACGACACATTTTTCGTGCCCGCGATCGTTCGCGCATTTTCGCTTAAGGTAGTGCCATTGGGCTCCGTCCCCATGTCATTGCCCCTGTCATTGCATGTCATTGACTGCCTTTGCCCGGACTGACGAAATAGCACGGCGAAGTACTGATTCAGCGCACTAGCTCGCTGCGCGATCGAACCTGCGGTACTGAATGGCTTCCGCGATGTGCGCTGCGCCGACATGATCGACACTAGCGAGGTCCGCAATCGTACGCGCGACTTTCAAAATGCGATGATAACCGCGCGCTGATAACCCTAACCTGCTGATCGCCCGCTTAAGCAAAGTCCCGCCTTTTTCATCGGGAGCGCAATACTTCTCGATCTCGCGTGGCGTGAGACGAGCATTCGCTTTGGCTTGGCGCGCCAACATGCGAGCGCGGGCTCGTTCCACTCGTTCGCGAATTGCGGGCGATGCATCACCGGAACTCGTGCGCGACAAGTCCTCCGGAGGCACCGCAGGCACTTCGATCTGGATATCGATGCGATCGAGGAACGGCCCGGAGATCTTTCTGCGATAGCGGAGTACCTGATCAGGCGTGCAGTGACACCTGCCCGAGTAATGGCCTAAGAATCCGCACATGCACGGGTTCATCGCCCCCACCAGCTGAAACTCGGCGGGAAATTCCGCCTGCCGCGCGGCGCGTGAGACACTGATGCGGCCCGATTCCAAGGGCTCGCGCAGCACTTCCAGCACCCGGCGATCGAATTCCGGCAGCTCGTCGAGAAACAGCACGCCGTGCATCGCCATCGAAATCTCGCCCGGCCGCGGAGTGCTGCCGCCGCCGACCAGCGCGACCCCCGAAGCGGTGTGATGCGGCGCGCGATACGGCCGCCGGCCCCAATGGGCGATGTCGAAGCCGTGGCTGCCGATCGACTGGATCGCCGCCGAGGCCAGCGCTTCTTCCTGTGTCATCGGCGGCAGGATCCCGGGCAACCGTGAGGCCAGCATGGTCTTGCCGGTGCCGGGCGGACCGACCATGATCACGCTGTGGCCGCCGGCAGCGGCGATTTCGAGCGCGCGCTTCGCATGCGCCTGTCCCTTGACGTCAGCCATATCGGGATAGCCGTCCAGCGCGACAGCCGGCTTCCCGGTATAGCGCGACAGGCCGTCGCGTCCGGCCAAATGCGCGCACACCTGCAGCAGCGAGCGCGCCGGGTAAATGGCCGCGTTTTCGACCAGCGCCGCCTCTTGGGCGTTGTCCTGCGGCAGAACGAAGGCGCGCCGCTCGCGTGCCGCTGAAAGCGTCATGGCCAGCGCGCCGCGGATCGGCCTGACTTCCCCCGTCAACGCGAGTTCGCCTGCAAATTCGTAATCGGCGAGGCGGTCTGACGGAATCTGGCCGGACGCGGCGAGGATGCCGAGCGCGATCGGCAGATCGAAGCGCCCGCTCTCCTTCGGCAGATCGGCGGGCGCGAGATTGACCGTGATGCGCCGCGCCGGGAACTCGAAACGCGCATTCTGGAGTGCCGCCCGCACCCGATCCTTGGCCTCTTTCACCTCGACCTCGGGGAGCCCCACGATGGTAAAGCTCGGCAGGCCATTGGCAAGATGCGCTTCCACCGTCACCAGCGGCGCATCCATGCCCGAAAGCGCGCGACTATACAGGACAGCGAGTGACATGACCCAGGATCAAGGATTCAGGATTCAGGATTCAGGATTCAGGATTCAGGATTCAGGGATTAACGCCCCAGCCTGGGCTGCTGCCGACAGGAATCCGAGGGTGACACGAAGAAAACGAAGAAGCAGGCAACCAGCCGGCGGCGGCTCAGTCCGACTTGATCCTTGATCCTTGATCCTGAATCCTGTTTTCCAGCTCGGCGAGCTTGGCTTCAAGCTGTGCCAGCTTCTCGCGGGTCCGGGCGAGCACTTGGCTTTGCACGTCAAATTCCTCGCGCGTCACGAGATCGAGGCGGCTGAACAGCGCCGTCAGCATCGCGCGCATGTTCTTTTCGATGTCCGCGACGGGGCTTTGGGCGAGGATGGCTTTCACCTTGTCGTTGATTTCGTCGAGCAGTTTTTGATCCGCCATGCGCATCCCCCGAAATAGATTGAAAAGTGTAACAAATATCGCCAGGAGTTTGTCGGACTCAGCCCCGACAAACTCCTGATGCAAAACCGGCGCCAGGAGAATTGCAAAAAGAGGATAACAGCTAGGCGAATTCACTCGCGCTTTTTCTCAAATTCGACCGCTTCGGCTGGATTTGTTCTGAATGGTCAGCCGGTTTTGCTTTTAGCAGCCTGCACGGACTGTTACGTCCGACAGGCTGCTACATGGGTGCCCGATGGACCCTGTTCATCGCAAAAAGAAAGCGATTGAAATCAGTATTGCTCTTGAGCCGCCTTATGCACAATATTGGTGCGCATTGCTCAATAAATGCCTTACAACAGTGCGTCCAATTCGGCCGATATAAAAATCAACGCAATGATTTAAATGATATTTTTTGCTGGCACGATATGTGCTGAACGTATCGTCGGATATTCGATGTTAATTGATAACGAAAGGGGCAATTATGCTTAAAAAAATAGTGATGGCGGGCGTTGTAGCCGCGGCATTCCTGCCGGCATTCGCTTCGGCAGCGGAACAGGCGCCCGCTTCGCCACATACGCTAACGGGGAATGTTGGCTTGTTCAGCCAATACATATTTCGCGGATTGACGCAAACGGACCGTGACCCCGCGCTGCAAGGCGGATTCGACTACAGCCATTCCAGCGGTCTTTACGCCGGTACCTGGGGATCGAACATCAGTTGGCTCCGCGATTTCAATGCGTACTCCGGGGGCGGCAGTCTGGAGTTGGACTTCTACGGCGGGTTCAAGGGCAATATCGGAAAGTCGGACTTCACCTACGACCTGGGCGCCCTGTACTACTGGTATCCAGGGAATGTCGCTCCGGGATTTCTCAAGGCCGACACGCTCGAGCTATACGGCGCGCTGGGATGGAAGTGGATCAGCGTCAAGTACTCCCATAGCGTCAAGGACAAGACCTTCGGCGTGCCCGACAGCCGCGGCACTTGGTACCTCGATCTCACCGCCAACGTCCCGCTTGGCGACTCCGGCTTTACCGCGATCGCGCACTGGGGCAAACAGAAATTCGACGGAGACCTCGTGCCGGGCGTATCCAACAACTCAGTCGCCTCCTACGAGGACTGGAAAATCGGACTGAGCTACGCGCTCCCGAAGGACTTCACGATCGGCGCCTTCTATACGGATACCAGCATGAGCGCTGCCCAGGAGGCGTTTTACACGACGCCAACCGGCCGATTCCTCGGCAAGGGCACCGGCACGATCTTCATCCAGAAGACCTTCTAAGAATCTGAAGCGTGGGGCTGGTCATCTCAGCCCCTTTTCCACGGGGAACCGCAATGAAACTAGTCACAGCAATCATCAAACCGTTCAAGCTCGATGAGGTGCGTGAAGCGCTGTCCGCCATCGGCGTGCAGGGCATCACCGTCACCGAAGTCAAGGGCTTCGGGCGGCAAAAGGGACATACCGAGCTCTACCGCGGCGCGGAATACGTGGTGGACTTTCTGCCCAAAGTAAAAATCGAGGCCGCGATCAAGAGCGACATGCTCGAACAGGTGATCGAGGCGATCGAGAAATCAGCCAACACCGGCAAGATCGGCGACGGCAAGGTTTTCGTCTTCGAACTCGAGCAGGTGATCCGCATCCGCACCGGCGAGACCGGCGCCGAAGCGCTATAGGGAGAAACCTTCATGAAAAAATTATTGACTGTACTTACGTTGTTCGGCGCGCTGAGTTTCGCAGGTCTGCCTGCATACGCGCAGGACAAACCCGCCGCGACGGCGCCGGCCGCAGCTGCTCCAGCGATCCCTGCGGCGGCCGCGCCTGCGGCGGCTCCCGCCCAAGCGGCCACACCGGCTCCAGCGCCCACACCCAACAAGGGCGATGTGGCGTGGATGCTGACCTCGACGGCGCTGGTGCTCATGATGAGCGTGCCGGGCCTCGCGCTGTTCTACGGCGGCATGGTGCGGTCGAAGAACATGCTCTCCATGCTGATGCAGGTGTTCGTCACGTTCTCGCTGATCGTGGTGGTGTGGTGCGTCTACGGCTACAGCCTCGCGTTCACCGAGGGTAACGCCTTCTTCGGCGGCTTCGACCGGCTGTTCCTGGGCGGCACCTTCGATTCCGCGAAGGGTGAGTTCGCAATGGCGGCGACTTTCAGCAAGGCGACGCCGATTCCCGAACTGGTGTTCGTCGCGTTCCAGGCCACGTTCGCCGCGATCACCTGCTGCCTGATCCTCGGCGCCTTCGCCGAGCGGGCGAAGTTCGCTGCGGTGCTGATCTTCATGGTGCTGTGGTTCACCTTCAGCTATGCGCCGATCGCGCACATGGTCTGGTTCTGGCCGGGCCCGGATGCCTACACGGCAGCCAACGTAGTCGATGCCCAGAACGCCAAGGCTGGCCTGCTCTGGCAGTGGGGCGCACTCGACTTCGCCGGCGGCACGGTGGTGCATATCAACGCCGGTATTGCGGGCCTCGTCGGCGCCTACCTCATCGGCAAGCGTATCGGCTATGGCAAGGAGGCGATGTCGCCGCACAACCTGACCATGACCATGATCGGGGCGGCGCTGCTATGGATGGGCTGGTTCGGCTTCAATGCCGGATCCGCGCTCGAGGCGAACAACTCCGCCGCGCTCGCGTTCATCAACACCTTCCTTGCCACGGCGTGCGCGGTGCTGGCGTGGACTTTCGGCGAGTGGATCTTCAAGGGCAAGCCCTCGATGCTGGGTGCCGCCTCGGGTGCGGTTGCCGGACTGGTGGCGATTACCCCGGCGGCAGGCAACGTCGGTATTCCCGGCGCGTTCGTCATCGGTTTCGCCGCGGGTCTCATCTGCCTGTGGGGCGTGAACGGCCTCAAGAAGCTGCTCGGCGCTGACGACTCGCTCGACGTGTTCGGCGTGCATGCCGTGGGGGGGATTCTCGGCGCGTTGCTCACCGGTGTTTTCAATTCACCCGATCTCGGCGGCCCCGGCTTTGTCACGGACTGGGTGACCGCGAAGACCGGCTTCACCAGCATTGGCGAACAACTCCTGATCCAGGCCAAGGCCGTGGGCGTGACGATTATCTGGTCGGGCGTGGCGGCCTTCGTCGCCTACAAGATCGCCGACCTGCTGATGGGCCTGCGCGTCACCGAGGAAGAAGAGCGCGAAGGTCTCGACATCAATTCACACGGCGAAACGGCTTACCACTTGTAATCCGGGAAGCAGTGTGTGGCATTCAACGGGCGCTTCGGCGCCCGTTTTTTTGGGCGCGGCGTCTGCGGCACCTCTCGGCATCGGATACAATGACGCCTTAATGTGCTGCTTGCTTCCATTTCCTCTTCGCGTCCGTTTGCGTTTACGCATTTTGTCTTGATCTTATCCGCGTTCGGCCCTCACCCCCGCCCCTCTCCCAGAAGGAGAGGGGAGGCTCGAGCTTCCCTTCTCCCTCGGGAGAAGGGTCAGGGATGAGGGATGGGCGTTTATCGGCGGTTCCATAAATGAAGTTGGCATTCATCGTCGACCCGCTCGACGATTTCAAGATCTACAAGGACACGACTTTCGCCATCATGCGCGAGGCGGCCGCGCGGGGCCACCAACTCTATGCCATGCAGCAGGAGGACCTTACCTGGCGCAAGGGGGTGGTGGCAGCAGATGCCGGCCGTCTGCATCTCACCGGGGAGAAAGAACCGTGGTACCGGCTGGATGCCGCAAGCGAGACACCGCTCGAGCGTTTCGACGCGGTGCTGATGCGCAAGGATCCGCCGTTCGACATGGAGTATGTCTACAGCACCTACCTGCTGGAGCTCGCTGAAGCGCAGGGTGCGCGCATCTTCAACCGACCGCGCGCCATCCGCGATTACAACGAGAAAATGGCGATTGCGCGCTTCGCGCAGTTCACGGCACCGTCGCTGGTGACACGCAAGGAAAGTTTGATCCGTGAATTCCTGGCTGAGCACGGCGACATCATCCTCAAGCCCCTGGACGGCATGGGCGGCACGTCGGTGTTCCGCGTGCACCAGGAGGACCACAACGTCAACGTGATCATCGAGACGCTCACTCATTACGGCCGCCGCACCATCATGGCACAGCGCTTCATCCCGGAAATCCGCGACGGCGACAAGCGTGTGCTGCTGATCGGGGGCGAACCGGTGCCGTACTCGCTCGCGCGCATTCCCAAGGAGGGGGAGACGCGCGGCAACCTGGCCGCAGGGGCTACCGGCGTGGCGCGCGGGCTCACAGCCCGCGATCGCGAAATCGCCGCAGCGCTCGGCCCGCCACTTTTCCAGGAAGGACTGTTGTTGGTCGGACTTGATGTGATCGGCGACTACCTCACCGAGGTCAACGTCACCAGCCCCACCTGTTTCCAGGAAATTACCCAGCAAACCGGCTTCAACGTCGCCGGCATGATGCTCGATGCGATCGAGAAGTCGCCCTAGGAGTTTGTCGGACTTAGCCCCGACAAACTCCTTATGCAAAACCGGCGCCAGGAAAATTGCAAAAGAGGATGACAGATATGCCAATTTACCCCTGCTTTTCTTCGTATTCGACCGCTTTGGGTGGGTTTTCTTCCGAATGGTCAGCCGGTTTTGCTGTTAGCAGCCTGTCTCTCCAACTACTTGGCTACGGGTGCTTGCTGCAGTGCAATAGCGTAGAATATCCGGTTTCATAACCGCACCGCCCGGACACTCATGATAGGCATCTTGATCATCACCCACGGCACGCTCGGCGAGAGCCTGATCCACTGCGCGAGCCACATGCTCAACAAGCGTCCGCCCAGGCTCAGGCAACTCGGCGTGACGGCGCAGGACGACCTCCTGCTGCTGGCGCCGCAGGCACGCGCGCTGGTGAAGGACCTGGATGAGGGGGACGGCGTCCTGATCCTGACCGACATGTACGGCGGCTCCCCCTCCAACATCGCCGCGAAACTCGTGATTCCGGGCAAGGTCGAGGCGGTGGCCGGTGTCAATCTGCCGATGCTGGTTCGCGCACTGACGTATCGCGAGCAATCTCTGCAGACCATCGTCACCAAGGCGGTGAGCGGGGGATGCGAAGGGGTGATTCGCGTCCCCCCTGCACTTGCCACCGTTCACAATGCTGCAGCGGGAAATTGAGATCATAAACAAGCTCGGGTTACACGCCCGGGCCGCGGCCAGGCTCACCCAGGTCGCGGGGCAGTTCAAAAGCGATGTGTGGGTGGGCCGCAACGGCAGGCGGGTCAACGCCAAGAGCATCATGGGGGTCATGATGCTGGCCGCCGCCAAAGGCTCTAAAATCAGCGTCGAGATCGAAGGCCCGGACGAAGTCCAGGCGATGGAGGCGCTGCAAGCCCTCATCGCCGGCTGCTTCGGGGAAGGCGAGTAGAACCAGGATCAAGGATCAAGCATTAAAGATCGAGGATTGAGTGTCCTGCCCAAGGCGGGCAGAATACTTTACATGATCCTTGATCCTTGATCCTTGATCCTTGATCCTTGATCCTTGATCCTTGATCCTTGATCCTTGATCCTTGATCCTTGATCCTTGATCCTTGATCCTTGATCCTGAATCCTGAACCATGAGTTTCACCCTCCACGGCGTCGGTGTCTCCGGCGGCATCGCCATCGGTCATGCGCACCTTGTCTCGCATGCCAGGCTCGAGGTCGCGCATTACGTCGTGCCGCCGCGCCAGGCGCCCGAGGAGTCGGCGCGCTTCGACGCCGCGATCCGCACCGTACGCACCGAACTCGAGGAACTGCGCGCGAACGTGCCGGCGACCGCGCCGGCGGAGTTCATCGCCTTCATCAATCTGCACCTGATGATCCTCGACGACTCCACGCTTTCGGTCGCGCCCCGCAAGATCATCGAAACCGAGCAGTGCAACGCTGAATGGGCGCTCAAGGTGCAGATGGAGGCGCTGCTCGCGCAGTTCGACGCAATCGAGGACGGCTATCTCAGGGAACGCAAGACCGACGTTGTCCAAGTCGTCGAGCGCGTGATGAAGGCGCTCTCCGGACAGCCGGGCCATATTCCGGCGCCGGCGGCCGACGCGGAACAGGACCTGATCCTGGTGGCGCACGATCTGTCGCCCGCCGACGTCGTGCAGTTCAAGCAGCACCGGTTCGGGAGCTTCATCACCGATTTGGGCGGCACCACTTCGCATACCGCGGTCGTCGCGCGCAGCCTCAACATCCCGTCGATCGTCGCGCTGCATCACGCGCGCCAGTTGATCCGGGAAAGCGAGTTGTTGATCGTCGACGGCACGCAGGGTGTCGTGATCGTCGATCCCGACCGCCAGGTGTTCGCCGAGTATCAGCTGCGCCAACACCAGTTCGAGCGTGAACGGCAGAAGCTGAAACGCCTCAAGGATACGCGCGCCACCACGCTCGACGGCGTGGCAGTCGAACTGCACGCCAACATCGAACTGCCCGCCGACGTCATCGTGGCGAGAGAAAACGGCGCTACCGGCATCGGGCTGTTCCGCAGCGAGTTCCTGTTCCTGAACCGCAATGATTTGCCCGACGAGGATGAACAGTTCGAGGCCTACCGCCAGGCGGCGCAGGCCATGGAAGGACTGCCGGTTACCATCCGCACCTACGATCTTGGCGCCGACAAGCACACCGAGGACGCGCAGCGTATCACCACCAATCCGGCCCTCGGCTTGCGCGCGATCCGGCTCTGCCTGACCGAACCGCAGCGCTTCCTGATCCAGTTGCGTGCGATGCTGCGCGCCTCGCAATTCGGCAAGATCAATATCATGATCCCGATGCTGATGAATGCGGCCGAGGTCGACCAGGCGCTGCAGCTGCTCGCGCGCGCCAAGCAGAGCCTCGATGACGAGGATGTCGCATACGACCGCGGCATCAGGGTCGGCGGCATGATCGAAGTGCCGGCGGCGGCCCTCGCCCTCGGGCTGTTCACCCGCAAGCTCGATTTCCTGTCGGTAGGCACCAACGATCTGATTCAGTACACCCTGGCGATCGACCGCACCGACGACACGGTGGCGCACCTCTACGATCCACTGCACCCGGCGGTGCTGAACCTGCTGGCGCATATCTTCAGGACCGCGAACAAGGCGCACGTACCGGTGGCGGTGTGCGGCGAAATGGCCGGCGACGCGTCACTGACCCGTCTGCTGCTGGCGCTGGGGCTGCGCCAGTACTCGATGCACTCGGCGCACCTGCTCGACGTCAAGCAGCAGATACTCAGGTCGAACGTGAGCGAAATCAAGCCGCTCGCGCAGAAGATGCTGCGCGCGAGCGACCCCGAAAAGCTGCGTGCTCTGCTCGACCGGCTCAACGCGTAAGGCCCGTGCCCGGGCGTTTTCAATGCTGCAGGAACTCGCCCGCAGCAAGCGGATTTGACAACTCACCCCGTCCCAAGGTAACGTGATAACCGCTTGTTTTGTCGCGCCGATTTGAAATCAGCTTGCGGGCGCGTAATAAATCCGGCTAAAGAGATACCGCAGGATTCTCATGACCCCGGGAGCGCAAGTTACCCGGGGTTTTAATTTATGGACGCCAGCGTCACCGCAAATTCGGTCGGCATCGCCACGCCGCAGGTGGCGAAGTTCAGCGCGCCGATCACTTTGAAAAGCGGCGCGGTGATCGACGACTACGAGCTCGTTTACGAGACCTACGGCACGCTTAACCGCGACCGCTCGAACGCGGTGCTGGTATGCCACGCGCTCAATGCATCGCATCACGTCGCCGGCTTTTACGCCGACGATCCGAAGGATGTCGGCTGGTGGGACAACATGATCGGCCCCGGCAAGCCCGTCGACACCAGCCGCTTTTTCGTGATCGGCGTCAACAACCTCGGCGGCTGCCATGGATCGACCGGACCGAAGAGCATCAATCCCAGGACCGGCAAACCGTGGGGCGCGGCATTCCCGGTGGTGACGGTCGAAGACTGGGTGGCGACCCAGGCGCGGCTCGCCGACCAGCTCGGCATCAGGCAGTTCGCTGCAGTGATGGGAGGCAGCCTTGGCGCCATGCAGTCGCTCGCCTGGACCATCAGCTATCCGGAACGCCTGCGCCATGCGCTCGTGATCGCCTGCGCGCCCAATCTGTCGGCGCAGAACATCGCCTTCAATGAAGTCGCGCGCCAGGCGATCATCACCGATCCCGATTTCCACGGCGGCGATTATTACGCGCACGGCACCACACCCAAGCGCGGTCTGCGGGTGGCGCGCATGGTGGGGCACATCACCTATCTGTCCGACGACGAGATGGCGAGCAAATTCGGCCGGCAACTGAAATACGGCAAGCTCAGCTATTCGTTCGATACCGAGTTCGAGATCGAGTCCTACCTGCGCCATCAGGGCAACAAGTTCTCGGAATATTTCGACGCCAACACCTATCTGCGCATCACCAAGGTGCTCGATTATTTCGACCCGGCATTCGAGCACGGCGGCAACCTCGCGCGGGCGCTCGCGCCGGCCACAGCCGGTTTTCTGGTCGTGTCGTTCACCACGGACTGGCGGTTTTCGCCGGAGCGCTCGCGCGAAATCGTCAAGGCGCTCCTCGACAACCGATGCAACGTCACCTACGCCGAGATCGATGCGCCGCACGGTCATGACGCGTTCCTGCTCGACGATGCGCGCTATCACCGCCTGGTGAAGGCTTACTTCGACCGCATCGGAACAGAGGCGGCCGCATGAACGGGACCGTCGCCCAACGTCCGGATTTCGCGGCGATCGCCGGCTGGGTGCGCATGGGATCGAGCGTGCTCGACCTGGGCTGCGGCGACGGCAGTCTGCTGAGATACCTCCAGGACAGCCGCCGTGTCACCGGCTACGGCATGGAGATCGACGACGACAGCATCCTCGCCTGCGTGAAAAACGGCGTGAACGTGATTCAGGGCGACCTCGAGCGCGGGCTGTCGGGTTTCGAGGATCGTTCGTTCGACTACGTGGTCCTGTCGCAGACCTTGCAGGCGATGAAGAACAGCGAGCGTGTCATGAAGGAAATGCTGCGTGTCGGGCGCGAAGGCATCGTCACTTTTCCCAATTTCGGTTACTGGAAGAACCGGCTGCAGATCGCGGCCGGCCACATGCCGGTGTCGGATAATCTGCCCTATCAGTGGTTCGACACCCCCAACGTGCATCTGTGCACGATCGCGGACTTCGAGCGTTTTTGCCGCGAGCGCAGCATCCGCATCGTCGAGCGCAAGGTGCTCACTCGCGGCAGGACTGTCGGTTGGTGGCCGAATCTGCTGGGCGCACTCGCCGTCTATCACTTCGGCAACGGCGGCTGAGCAGCCTGTCAGACGTCTAAGCCCGACAGGCTGCTATCGCCTATCGTCTCTCTAAACTTGGGAGGCGGGGACGAGTCGTGCGCGCATTATCCACAGCAACGCCAGCCCTGGCAAAGCGATCAGAAACGTCACAAAAAAGAACGGCGCCCAACCGATCGCGCTTACCAGGAACCCCGACGCCGGGCCAACGTAGACGCGGCCGACGGCGGATAGGGCCGAGAGCAAAGCGTATTGCGTGGCGGAAAAGCGCCTGTCGCACAGCGACATGAGCAGCGCCACGAAGGCTGCGGTTCCCATCCCGCCGCAAAGATTTTCCGCCGCAATGGCCGCCACCATCAAGGTGTAGTTCTTGCCGGCTACCGCGAGCAGCACGAAACCAAGATTGGTCACTGCCTGCAGCACGCCGAACCCGAGCAGCGCGCGGTACAAACCGAGCCGCACCATCCAGGCGCCGCCCAGCAGCGCGCCGAGGATAGTAGCGACAAGGCCGAGCGCCTTGTTGATCGCGCCGACCTCGGTCGCGGAGAAACCCGGACCCTGGATGAGGAAAGCGGTCGTCAGACTGCCGGCGAAGGCGTCACCGAGCTTGTAGAGTACGATCAGGAGCAGGAGCAGCCAGGCGCCCTGCCGTGCAAAGAATTCCTTGAGCGGCTCGGAGATCGCACTGGCGAGCGTTTGAGGCGCGCGTACCGCCTCTTCCGATTCGGGCGCATACCAAGTGGCGACGATGCCCACCCCCATCAACGCCGCCATCACGAAGTACATTGCGGTCCACCCGAGAAACTGATCGGCGAGCACCAAGGCTCCGCCGCCGGACACCAGCATCGCGAGGCGGTAGCCGAGCACTGAGATCGCCGCGCCGGCGCCGCGCTCCGCTTCCCTAAGGATGTCGGCGCGATAAGCGTCGAACACGATGTCCTGCGACGCGGACAGAAACGCCACGCCGAGCGCGAGGGCCGCGAGCATCCATGGCGACTCGCTCGGATTCATCGTGCCCATGAACGCGATGGCGCCGAGCAACGCGACCTGGGTCACGATGAGCCAGCCGCGCCTCCGACCGAAGAACGGCGGCGTGAAGCGATCCATCAGCGGCGCCCACAGGAACTTGTAGGTGTAGGGTTGCCCGACCAGCGTGAAGAGGCCGATGGTCCTGATGTCGACGCTTTCCACGGCGAGCCACGCCTGCAACGTCCCGGCGGTAAGCGCGAGCGGGAGTCCCGAGGAAAATCCGAGCAGCAGGACAGCGGCGATGCGGCGGCTGGTAAAGACGAGCAGGTAATCGACAGCGCGGATGGGCTCCTTCACGCCTGTTCCCCATTGCCGCGCCGGTAAATCACGTGGTAAACCAGCGCCACCAGCACCGAATAAAGCGCCCCGAGCCCGATGAAGCCTTTCGCGAACACTCCCAGCATGGCCATCGACAGCAGCGGCAGCCGCGCCTTCGTCACGCCGACCGCCTCAACCCGTTCCGCAATCTCGCTGGATGAGAACGCATCAAACCCGAAGATTTCACGTTTCATGTTCGCCTCAAGTCGAAGTCGTCATGAGTTGCGTGCGCCCGCGCACGGCGCAGATTCGCATTGCCTTCGAAACAGGCCAATTTGCAGCCCGTCATAACCCGTAGTCATAATCGATCGTCAGGGGAGCGTGATCGGAGAACCGCCGATCCTTATAGATTGCGACGCGTTTTGCCGACGCCGCGAACCCGGGCGTCGCGATCTGGTAATCGATGCGCCAACCCACGTTCTTGGCCCACGCCTGGCCGCGGTTGCTCCACCACGTATAGGCTTCGCCGGTCGTGTCGGGATGCAGCCGGCGATAGATATCCACCCAGCCGAGCTCGTCAAACACCTTGGTAAGCCACGCGCGTTCCTCGGGGAGGAAACCCGAGTTTTTCCGGTTGCCGCGCCAGTTCTTGAGATCGATCTCCCGGTGCGCGATGTTCCAGTCGCCGCACAGAAGAATCTCGCGGCCCTCGGCCGCGAGATTCTTAAGATGAGGAAGAAAATGATCCATGAACCGGAACTTCGCCTTCTGACGGTGCGGGCCGGCCGAGCCCGACGGCAGATAGACCGAGATCACGCTCAGCCGCCCGAAATCGGCGCGCAGATAGCGGCCTTCGCTGTCGCCGCCGGGGATGCCGATGCCTTCGGTCACCTTTCCCGGGCGGTGTCTGGCGTAAAGCCCGACACCGCTGTAGCCCTTCTTCTCAGCATAGTGGAAATAGCCGCGGAACCCTGCCGGCGCGAGAATTTCCTCGGTCATGTCGGCGGCCTGGGCTTTAAGCTCCTGCACGCACACGACATCGGCCCGCTGGCGGGCGAGCCACTTGAAAAAGCCCTTGCTGGCCGCCGAGCGGATGCCGTTGAGATTAAGCGTTATAATTCTCAGCATGTCATGCGACGAGACGCGCGATGGCTCATCGAACCGGACGCACCGCGCGCGCGGCGCGCCGGTTAATGCGCCAAATAGCAGAAACCGACACTGACATGGCGTCCGATTTCAGGCAGGAATTCGTCCGCTTCGCGATTGCCAGGAAGGCCGTGACATTCGGCCAGTTCGAAACCAAGGCCGGCAGGCTATCACCTTATTTTTTCAATTCCGGTGCGTTCAACGACGGCGACTCGCTGAATCGATTGGCGCAATTCTACTCGAAAGCGATATTCGCGTCCGGCGTTCAGTTTGACATGTTGTTCGGCCCGGCTTACAAGGGCATCCCGCTCGTGTCGGCGGTAGCGGTGGCGCTCGCGCAGTCAACGCGCAATGCCCCATGGGCATTTAACCGCAAGGAAGTGAAGGATCACGGGGAAGGCGGCAATATCATCGGTGCGCCGCTCGTCGGCCGCGTGCTCATCATCGATGATGCGATTTCAGCCGGCACCGCGGTGCGCGAGTCTTACGACATCATCCGTGCCAGCGGCGCGGCACCGTGCGGAGTGGTGGTGGCGCTCGACCGCATGGAACGCGGCACAGGCAGCTTCTCCGCAGTGCAGGAAGTCGAACGCAGCTATAATGTTCCCGTGGTCAGTGTCGCGACGCTCGACGATCTGGTGAGCTATCTCAAAACCGATCCCGGCCTCGTGCACCACTTGGAGGCGGTCGACGGATATCGTGAACAATACGGAGTAAAAGCCCATGCTTAGCATTACACGCGCATCTTTCGCCGCCATACTCGCCCTCCCATTGGCCGGGTTGATCGCCGCCCCCGCCATGGCTCAATCCAAAGGCGGCGGCAAGATCGTCTGCTGGAAAGACAAGTCAGGCAAGGTCGTCGGCTGTGGCGATACGGTTCCCCCCGAGTATCAGGCAGGCGCGACCAAGGAGCTTGATAGCCGCGGCGTGACGCGCAAGACCACCGATTCGGCCGATGTGGTCGCGAAGCGCAAACAGCAGGACGAAGAGGCGGCCAAGCAAAAAGCAGAGGAGCAGAAGCGGGTTGCCGAACAGAAACGCCAGGACTCGGCATTGCTCAACACCTTCTCCAACGAAAAAGAAATCGACGCCAAGCGCGACCGCGAGTTGGCGGACCTCGAGGTGCAGATCACGCAACTGCAGGGTGCGCTAAATGCCGCGACCTATCGCTACAACGACGCCAAGTCGCGCAATTCCAAGGAAGACTTGCCGCGCGCCGCCGCGGAACAGGATAAGTTCGAGAAGAGCATCGCTGCCAAGAAAAAGGACAAAGAGGAAATCCGGCAGAAATACGCCGCGCAGAAGAAGCGCTTTGTGGAACTGAAAGGCGGTTCGCAGGCGGTCCCGGCTCCCGCGCCAGCGCCAACGCCGGGCACCGCGCCCAAGAAATAGTCAAACCGGGACCTTGCAGGCCCGTTTAACTGCGTGCGTTCGAACCGGCCCAAAAACCGCCGTTCAACGCGCGCCTTATACGCGAAACAGCCCCTCCGCTTCAGGGGTGAGCTACGACCGGCTGCAAGCCGGTGGCTTCAAGGAATCCCCCGCTCGTTTACGCTTCGCCCTGCCCTCGCCGCCCCCTTTGAAAAAAGGGGGCACACCAGCCCCCGCTCGCTACGCTCACCGCCTCCTTTGAAAAAGGGGGCACACCAGCCCCCGCTCATTCGCGCTTCGCCCCTGCCCTCGCCGCCCCCTTCGGATAAGGGGCGCATGTTCCCCTGCTCGTTCGCGCTTCGCCCTGCCCTCGCCGCCCCCTTTTTCAAAGGGGGCAGACAGCCGTGCACCGGCTGGCGGGGGATTTAACCCGAGAGCTTGCGCTTCAGGATTTCGTTGACCTGCTGAGGATTCGCCTTGCCTTTGGTCGCTTTCATCACGTGGCCAACCAGTGAATTGAAGGCCTTTTCCCTCCCGCCCTTGTAATCCGACACCTGATCGGGATTTGCGGCGATCACCTGATCGCAGATTTCCTCCAGCGCAGTGCTGTCGGAAATCTGACCGAGGCCCTCTTCCCGAACAAGCTCATCGACTTTCTGCGGATACCCGCCATGGACGTAGCGGCCCGTTCTCTCGGATTCCTGCCGGCCTTCTTCCCAGAACCTGGACAACAATGATTTGCCCTTTTTTGCATTAATCAAGCCTTCACGGATGCGACGAATGATATGTCCCGCCGTGTTTGAGCTGACCCGAAATGCCCACGGCGGTAAGTCCTCCTCATTCATCTTTCTGGCGATATCGTTGATGACCCAGTTTGCGCAGGTCTTGACGTCAGTGGATGCAAGTGATTCACCATCCTTGAGGGATGCCATCGCCACATTTTCGAAATAACTTCCAATTTCCTCGTTTTCAGTGAGCACGGAAACATCGTACTCCGAGAGGCCATACTCCTGTGCGTAGCGCCTCCGCCGCTGTTCGGGCAGTTCCGGCATTTCTTTTTTTATTTCCCTGACCCATAACTCGCTGATTTCCAGCGGTAACAGATCCGGGTCAGGGAAATAACGGTAGTCGTGCGCCTCTTCCTTGGTGCGCATCGAGCGCGTTTCGTCCCTGTCGGAATCGTAGAGCCGCGTCTCCTGCACGATCGTGCCGCCGTCCGCCAGGATCTCGATCTGGCGCCGCACCTCGAACTCGATTGCGCGCTCGAGGAAGCGGAAGGAATTGAGGTTCTTGATCTCGCAGCGCGTGCCCAGCTTGTCGGTGCCGTGCGGCCGCACCGAGACGTTCGCGTCGCAGCGGAAGGAGCCTTCCTGCATATTGCCGTCGCAGATGTCGATCCAGCGCACCAGGGCGTGCAGCACCTTGGCGTAGGCGACGGCTTCCTGCGCCGAGCGCATGTCGGGCTCGGACACGATTTCGAGCAGCGGCGTGCCCGCGCGGTTGAGATCGATGCCCGTTGCGCCGTGAAAGTCCTCGTGCAGCGACTTGCCGGCGTCCTCTTCCAGGTGCGCGCGCGTCAGGCGCACTGTCTTGTCCTTGCCGTCGGAGAGAATCGTCACCGTACCACCCTCGACGATCGGAATCTCGTACTGGCTGATCTGGTAGCCCTTGGGCAAATCGGGATAGAAGTAATTCTTACGCGCGAAAATCGAACGATGGTTGATCTTGGCACCCACCGCGAGCCCGAAGCGGATGGCTTTGGTCACCGCCTTGCGGTTGAGCACCGGCAGCACGCCGGGCAGGGCGATATCGACCGCGCACGCCTGGGTATTGGGGACGGCGCCGAACGCAGTCGCCGCACCCGAGAAAATCTTCGAGCGCGTGGAAAGCTGCGCGTGTGTCTCAAGTCCGATGACCGTTTCCCATTTCATATCGCTTCGCTCAGTGAAAAGTGAAAGGTGAAAAGTGATCCCCCTCACCCCAACCCTCTCCCCCGGTCACGGGGGAGAGGGAGTATCACGTTTCACGTTTCACATTTCACGTCTCACTCGATGCCGGGAGGCATCCTCACATGCCAGTCGGTGGCAAGCTGGTACTGGTGCGCGACATTGAGCATTTTCGCTTCCGCAAAATAATCGCCGATGATCTGCAACCCGACCGGCAGCCCCTGCGAATCGAAGCCGCACGGGATCGACATGCCCGGCAGGCCCGCGAGATTGACGGCGATCGTGTAGATGTCGGACAGGTACATCTGCACCGGATCGTCCGCCTTCTCGCCGAGCCTGAAAGCGGTCGTGGGGCTGGTCGGCCCCATGATCACGTCGCACTTCTTGAACGCTTCGATGAAATCCTGCGCGATCAGCCGTCGCAGCTTCTGCGCCCGGATATAGTAGGCGTCATAGTAGCCGTGAGACAGCACATAGGTTCCGATGAGGATCCTGCGCTTCACTTCCGCGCCGAAACCTTCCGCCCGGGTCTTTTTGTACATACCGACCAGGTCATCGTAATCGCTCGCGCGGTAGCCGTAGCGCACACCGTCGAATCGCGCCAGATTGCTCGAGGCCTCCGCTGGCGCCAAGACGTAGTACACCGGAACGGACAGCGCCATGTTGGGCAGGCTCACCTCGACCGTTTCGCAACCGAGCTTCCTGAACTGCTCCACTGCCCGTCCGACCCTCTGCGCGACCTCAGATGCAACACCCTCCGCCAGGAATTCCCGCGGCAGGCCGATCCTGAAGCCCGAGATCGGCCTGGCGAGGTCGCGCGTGTAGTCCTCGGCCGGGCGGTCGAGGCTCGTGGAGTCGCGCGCATCGAAGCCGGCCATCACGTTGAGCATGAGTGCGAGATCTTCGGCGCTCCGCGCCATCGGCCCGCCCTGATCGAGGCTGGAGGCAAAGGCGATCATGCCGTAGCGCGACACCACTCCGTAGGTCGGCTTCAGCCCCGAGATCCCGGTCAACGCCGCCGGCTGGCGGATCGAGCCGCCGGTGTCGGTGCCGATTGCGGCCGGCGCGAGCCGTGCCGCGACCGCCGCGGCCGAGCCGCCGGAGCTGCCCCCGGGCACGGTTGCCGCATCCCACGGGTTCTTCACCGGCCCATACCAGGAGGTCTCGCTGGACGAGCCCATCGCGAACTCATCCATGTTGGTCTTGCCGATATTGACCGCCCCGGCAGCGTTGAGGCGTTCCACCACGTGCGCGTCATACGGCGAAACGAAGTTAGAAAGGATTTTCGAGCCGCACGTAGTAAGCCACCCCTTGGAGCAAAAGATGTCCTTCTGCGCGACCGGCACCCCGGTCAAATGCTGTGCCCGACCCGCAGCGCGCAACGCGTCCGCCGCCCGTGCCTGAGTGAGGCTTTTTTCCTCGTCAACGGTGATGAAGCAGTTGTATTGTTGATTTAACGCTTTGATCCGCTGGAGGAAATGTTGTGTGGCCTCAACGCTCGACAGCTTCTTCGCCGCCAGGTCGGCAGATAGCTTCTTTATGGTTGCGTTGTGCATTTCTGGAAGCTGGGGTTAGGGTCTAGGGATTAGGGGCTAGCAATCCCACGCTCGAAGCAGATTGTAACCAGTCCCTAGTCTCTAGCCCCTAGTCCCTTACTCAATAACCTTGGGAACGAGATAGAGGCCGGCCTCGACTTGCGGTGCGACCGACTGGAACAGCGCGTGCTGGTCGGACTCGGTGACCGCGTCCTCGCGCAGACGCAGCACCACATCCTGAGCGTGCGACATCGGCTCGATGCCGCTCACGTCGATCGCCTGCATCTGCTCGATCAGCTTGAAGATGTTGACGAGGTCGTCCAGAACAGAAGCTGCCCCGGTGTCGGAAATCTCGATGCGGGCCAGGTGCGCGACGCGTTTGACGTCGTCGAGTGTGAGCGCCATGAATCCCTGGAAAAAACCCTTAAAAATCGAAGCTGCATAGGGTATCATAACCGGCTGATGCTTAGAGCCTCTAACGTAATGGAACGCGCGTGCGTTTCATTATGTTAGAGGCTCGAGGCGCCATTTCCTTTACGCGAAGCACCTTATGTTCGGTTTCTTAAGCAGTTACTTCAACGACGACCTCGCGATCGATCTCGGCACGTCCAACACACTGATTTACGTGCGGGGCAAGGGCATCGTGCTCGACGAGCCGTCGGTAGTGGCGATCCGCCAGGAAGGCGGTCCCAACGGCAAGAAAGTGATCCAGGAAGTCGGCATCGCCGCCAAGGCGATGCTCGGGCGCACGCCGGGCAACATCACCGCGATTCGTCCGATGAAAGACGGTGTGATCGCCGACTTCACCGTCACCGAACAGATGGTCAAGCATTTCATCAAGAAAGTGCATGACTCGCGCTTGTTCAAGCCGAGTCCGCGCATCATCATCTGCGTGCCGTGCGGATCGACCCAGGTCGAGCGCCGCGCGATCCGCGAATCGGCGATCGGCGCGGGCGCGAGCCGCGTCTACCTGATCGAAGAGCCGATGGCGGCGGCGATCGGCGCCGATCTTCCAGTGGGCGAAGCGACCGGCTCGATGGTCGTCGACATCGGCGGCGGCACCACGGAAGTCGGCGTCATCGCGCTGGGCGGTCTCGTCTACAAAGGCTCGGTGCGCGTGGGCGGCGATAAATTCGACGAAGCGATCATCAACTACATCCGCCGCAACTACGGCATGCTGATCGGCGAGACCACGGCCGAGCTGATCAAAAAAGCGATCGGTTCCGCGTTTCCGGGCTCGGAAGTGCGCGAGAAGGAAGTCAAGGGCCGCAACCTTGCCGAGGGCATTCCACGGAGCTTCACGATTTCGAGCAACGAGATCCTGGAAGCGCTCACCGACCCGTTGAACAGCATCGTCTCGGCCGTCAAGTCCGCGCTCGAACAAACCCCACCCGAACTCGCCGCCGATATCGCCGAGAAGGGCATGGTGCTCACGGGCGGCGGGGCGCTCCTGCGCGACATCGACCGCCTGTTGATGGAGGAAACGGGGCTGCCGGTGATCATCGGCGAGGATCCGCTCACCTGTGTCGTACGCGGCTGCGGCAAGGCGCTCGAGAAGATGGAGCGGCTCGCCAGCATTTTCACCTATGACTGAGCGAAGTGCGAGGCGTGAGGGGTGAGGTGTAGATTGAGCATGAGCGGCTTAACTCCTCACGCTTCACGCCTAGGAGTTTGTCGGACTTGGGTCGGACAAACTCCTAATGCAAAACCGCCCGCATGAAAACGGAAGAAAAAGCAGTGAACACCTCATTTTGAGCGTGCTCGCGCGCCCATTGGAGGGCAAGATCTGTCGTAATCATCAGATTCATCCCAAATCCGCAGGCGGTTTTGCTGTTAACAGCCTGTCGGACGCCTAAGCCCGACAGGCTGCTAGATGGAACACTCCCCGCCTCCGTTTTTCAAGACCGGCCCCACCCCTCTCGCCCGCCTGCTGATTTTTTCCGCTTTGTCGCTCGTGCTGCTCGTCGCGGATGCCCGCTTTCGGTATCTCACCGTGCTGCGCGAGGCTGCTTCCGTGGTCGTCTACCCGCTGCAGCGCATCGCCAGCGCGCCCGCGAGCATCGCGCGCCGCGCGGGTGAATTCTTCGTCACTCATTCCGCGTTGCGCGAGCAGAACGCGCGCCTGACGCAGGACCACGTCGCCAAGGCCGCGGCCCTGCAGCAGCTGCAGGCGCTGCAGGCGGAGAACGCTCACCTGCGCGGACTCCTGGGCACGCGCGAGCGGGTGAACGCCAAATCCACGCTGGCCGAAGTGCTCTATGCCGCGCGCGACCCGTTCACGCGCAAAATCGTCATCGACCAGGGACTTCAGCACGGCGTCAAGGCCGGCCAACCCGTGATCGACAGCATCGGCGTGGTGGGCCAGATCACGCAGACCTACCCGTGGCTCTCCGAGGTCACGCTCATCACCGACAAGGGACAGCTCGTGCCGGTGCTCAATGTGCGCAACGGCCTGCGCGCGGTGCTCGCGGGCACCGGTAACGACGGCGTGCTCGAGCTCAAGTTCATTCCGCTCAATGCCGATTTCCAGAACGGCGATCGCCTTGTCACTTCGGGTATCGACGGCGTCTACCCGCCGGGACTACCGGTAGCCGAGGTGTCCAACGTCGAGCGCAACGCGGCCTACCTCTTCGCGCGCATCGAGTGCAAGCCGCTCGCCGGGGTCAACAGCAATACGCAGGTCCTGATTGTCGACGCCGAGCGTCAACTGCCGGATCGCCCGGCCATAGCGGATAAGCCCGCGCCGTCCAGGAAGTTGAGGAAGGGCATGTGATGCACGCGCGCGTGATGGCCCCCCAGGAAATCCTGCTGCCGGTAAAGCCCGCGTTCATCGTCGTCACGCTCCTCGGGGCGCTGTTCCTGAACCTGCTGCCCTGGTCCGGAGCGTGGCTGTGGTTGAGGCCCGATTTCGTCGCGCTCGTCGTGCTCTACTGGTGCGTCGAGCAACCGCGCCGGATTGGTTTCACGGCTGCCTGGCTGCTGGGGTTGCTGATGGATATCGCCGACGGCAGCCTGTTCGGCCAGCATGCGCTCGCTTACGCCGTTCTTGCCTACGCCGGCATCGTGCTGCACCGCCGGGTGCAGCGCTTCTCGATCACACCCCAGGTGCTGCACGTCATCCCGCTATTGCTGCTGAACGACGTGATCGTGCTCGTGATCCGGACCGTGGCGGGCAGCGATTTTCCGGGTTACCAGTACTTCATCGGCAGCTTCATAGGCGGAGCGTTGTGGCCGCCGCTCAGCTTCCTGCTCAAGCTCCCGCAGCGGCCCGCCCCCGATCCGGACCATGTCTGAGCTGACGATCAATCCCGGCGTCGAGCTCCGCAATTCTCAGCTCGAGATTCACCACTTCCGGCTGCGGCTGGCGATCGTCGCCGGTTTCGTGCTGACGATGTTCTCCCTGCTGTTCGTGCGGTTCTTCTACCTGCAGGTGATCCAGTACGAGCACTACCACACGCTCGCGGAAGCCAACCGCATCTCGATCGTGCCGATCGTGCCCAACCGCGGCATTATTTCCGACCGCAACGGCGTGATACTCGCGCACAATTATTCCGCGTACACCCTGGAGATCACGCCGGCCAAGGTCGACGACCTCGAGGCGCTGATCAACGAGCTTGCCGAAATCGTCGATATCGCTCCGAAGGACCGCCGGCGCTTCAAGAAGCTGCTGGAGGAGAGCAAGCGCTTCGACAGCCTGCCGATCCGCACGCGGCTAACCGAGGAGGAGATCGCGCGCTTTGCGGCCAACCGCTACCGGTTCCCGGGCGTGGAGGTGAAGGCGCGCCTGTTCCGCCAATACCCGCAGGCAGAGCTCTTTTCCCACGTCGTGGGGCATATCGGCCGCATCAATCAGCGCGATCTCGACCAGCTCGAAGCCGATGAGTTGCTCGCCAACTACCGCGGCACCGACTACATCGGCAAGACCGGGCTGGAGCAGAGCTACGAGCGTCATCTGCACGGCACGACCGGCGTCGAAGAAGTGGAGGTCGACTCGGGAGGTCGTGCGGTGCGCACGCTCTTGCGGACGCCGCCGGTGTCCGGCAGCAACCTCGTGCTCAAGCTCGATGCCAGGCTGCAGGAGGTCATTTATCGCGCCTTCGGTGACCGGCGCGGGGCGGTGGTCGCGATCGAGCCCGGTACCGGCGGCGTACTCGCGTTCGTGAGCAAGCCGGGTTTCGATCCCAATCTTTTCGTCGACGGCATCGATCCGCAAAACTGGAACGAGCTCAATAACTCGCCTGACCGCCCGATGGTCAACCGGGCGCTTGCCGGCACCTATCCCCCGGGCTCCACGTTCAAGCCGTACATGGCGCTCGCCGCGCTCACCTACGGCAAGCGCACCCCGCAGCAGACGATCAGCGATCCCGGGTATTTCATGTTTGGCGGCCACATGTTCCGCGACAGCCGGGTCGGGGGCAATGGCGTGGTCGACATGTACAAGTCGATCGTCGTCTCCTCCGACACCTACTACTACATGCTCGCCAACGACCTTGGCATCGACGCCATCTCCCGCTTCATGGCCCAGCTCGGCTTCGGCAGCCGCACGGGCATCGACCTCGCCAGCGAGTCTGCGGGGATCCTCCCCTCGCAGGAGTGGAAGATGAAGCGCTTCAAGCAAAAATGGTATGCGGGTGAGACCATCAGCATCGGCATCGGCCAGGGCTACAACGCCTACACTCCGTTGCAGCTCGCCACGGCGATTGCCACCATTGCCAACGATGGCGTCATGTTCCGCCCTCACCTCGTCGACTTCGTCGAGGACATCCGCACCCGAGAGCGCACCTTTATCGAACCGAAGCCCCTGAGAACGCTCGCCGTAAAACCCGAGCACCTTGCGGTGGTGAAGCAGGCGCTCGTCGGCGTCAACAAGGAGGGCACCGGCAGGCGCGCGTTTGCCGGCGCCGAATACGTGAGCGCCGGCAAAACCGGCACGGCCCAGGTAATCGCGCTCAAGCAGGGCGAGAAATACGTGGAGAGCCGCGTCCAGGAGCGCCACCGCGACCACGCGCTGTTCATCGCCTACGCGCCGGCCGATAAACCGAAGATCGCACTCGCGGTGATCGTGGAGAACTCGGGCTTCGGGGCGCGCGCCGCCGCGCCGATCGCGCGCCAGGTCCTCGACTACTACCTGCTCGGGAAAGTGCCGGCGAGCGCGGTGAAGGATGACGATGCCACCCCTGATTAGACGCGTGACACGCCGTCTCACGGCTCATGTCGACGGCCTGCTGCTGGGCGCGGTGCTGCTGTTGATGGCCGCGGGCGTGATCGTGCTCTACAGCGCCTCCAATGCGAGCCTCCCGCGGGTTTCCAGCCAGCTCGTCAACATGCTGGTGGCGCTCGGCGTAATGTGGGTCTTCGCCAATATCCCGCCGCATTATCTGATGCGCCTGTCGCTGCCGGTCTACGTGCTCGGCCTGCTGCTGCTCATCGGCGTGGCGCTTTTCGGCGAGGTGGTGAACGGGGCGCGGCGCTGGCTCAATATCGGCGTCACCCGCATCCAGCCCGCGGAACTGATGAAGATCGCTGTGCCACTGATGCTGGCGTGGTACTTTAACCGCTACGAGGCCACGCTCAAGCTCAGGAATCACATCATCGCGGCGGCACTGCTGGTGCTCCCGGTGGGACTCATCGCGCGCCAGCCCGATCTCGGCACGGCAGTCCTGATCTTCGCGGGCGGCTGCTACGTGCTGTTCCTGGCCGGCCTGTCGTGGCGCATCATCGCCGGCGTGACGGTTGCGGGACTGGCGAGCCTGCCCTTGCTGTGGCCGGTCATGCACGACTACCAGCGCCAGCGCATCCTGACGCTGCTCGATCCCGCGCAGGATCCGCTGGGGGCAGGCTACCACACCATACAGTCGACGATCGCCGTCGGCTCGGGCGGCCTGCTCGGCAAGGGCTGGATGAACGGCACACAGACCCACCTCGATTTCATCCCCGAGCGCACCACCGACTTCATCTTCGCGGTTTACTCCGAGGAGTTCGGGCTGTTGGGCACTGTCGTTCTGCTGTTCCTGTTCCTGCTCGTCATTGCGCGCGGCATCGTGATCACCGCTAATGCGCCGACACTGTTCACGCGCCTTCTGGCCGGCGCCATCGCACTCACGTTTTTCACGTATGCGTTCGTCAACATGGGCATGGTGAGCGGCATCCTGCCGGTGGTGGGCGTTCCCCTGCCGCTGATCAGCTACGGCGGAACCTCGCTGGTGACGATCTGTCTGGGCTTTGGTATCTTGATGAGCATCCAGACGCATAAGAAACTCGTCCAGACTTAGGATTGAGGAGTCAGGATTGAGGATTGAGTTAAGAACGATTCCCCGCCCGACCCCCGGGTGCGGGGAGCGATTTTCCCCTCGATCCTCGATCCTCGATCCTCGATCCTTTTCCACTATCCGTATTGTCGTTTTCGTCCTCGGGACGATAATGCTCACCGGCTGCGGCACCTTCACCAAGCGCGAAGCGCCCGCCGCCAAGGCGCCGTCCTCGGCGCCCGCACCGCGCGGCGGCTACTATCTCGACGACGGTCCCGGCGAGAACCCGCCGGTCGATTTGGACGGGGTCCCCGACGCCGCGCCCAAGCTCGAGCCGCTGCACCGCGGCGCGAGCCGTCCCTACAGCGTGATGGGCCGCAACTACGCGCCGATGACCTCGCTCGCGCCGTACAAGGCGCGTGGAGTCGCCTCGTGGTACGGACGGCGTTACCACGGCAAGCAAACATCGTCGGGAGAAATCTACGACATGTACGCCATGACCGCGGCGCACACGACGCTGCTGATCCCGAGTTACGCCCGCGTCACCAATCTCGCCAACGGCAAATCAGTGGTGGTGCGCATCAATGACCGCGGGCCGTTTGTCGACGGCCGGGTGATCGACCTCTCCTATACCGCCGCCCACAAGCTCGGCGTGCTGGGCGGCGGCAGCGCGATGGTGGAAGTGGAAAGTATCCTGCCGGGCGACATCACGCCAGCGGCCGTGGCGTCCGCTCCAGCACAGTCGGCGTCAGCTGCCCTGCGTGACCGTACACCCACGACGGCGGCGCGCGCACCAGAGCCGATTGCGGTGCCACTCCCCGCGCCCGAGACACAACCGGCAGCGGTAACCGCCGCGCCTGAGATCCCCATGACCAGGGAAGCTAACGGCGTTTACCTGCAGCTTGGCGCATTCGGATCAAGGGAAAATGCGGAAAACTACCTCGCGAAGCTCAGGCTTCAGATCGACTGGCTGGCCGACCGTCTGCACGTGTTCCCGCGCGACGGGCTCCACCGCGTACACGCCGGGCCATACACCAACCAGACCGAAGCGCGGCAAATCGCCAAGCGCATCGGTCAGGCGCTGGGGATCAAGCCGATGGTCTTAGTGCGGTGAACGGTGGGCGGTAAGCGATAAGCGATCTTGCTGCTCACCCGCTGAACGCTTACCGCAATGCGCGAGATCCCTGCCCCTTTGCGACCGGCGGTACGACTGTCTCCCGCTACTGCTTGCCCTCGAGCCGCAACAGCGCGTGAACCATCTCCACCACCATGCGCTTATGGGTATCATTCAGCAGCTCGAACTTCCTTGACGGCCAGCCGTGGTCAGGCCGGTAGGCGCCCGCCTCTTGCCGCACAGTCAACGGCTGGCGTTCTTCCTTCCTGTCGGCCTCGCCGAAGCGCAACCAGTGCGCCGGGACGTCGAGCCACAATCCCAAAGCGCGGATTTTGTCCTGCGAGGGCAGCGCTTTTCCCGACAGCCATTTTCGTACTGCCTGTGTGGAAACCGGGTCGCCGTGATACCGCAGGTTGAATTCGCGAGCAATAAGCGTCGGGCTGCTGATGTCGATGCGCGCTCTGCGTATCGCTTCCTTGAGTCGCTTACTGAAGCCCTGTTTCTCATCAGCGAGGGTCATGCTCGAAGACACTACCACCAAGCATGACGGCGAGAGTTACTAACAGTTGCGTTTTATAGCAACCGATAGTAACATATGTGCAAAATTAAATCGTTGCGCGCCGGGCGTTTGCGCCTCCGCCGTCATAATCCGCCGACATGGCTTGGCATAAACAAGACCTTCTCCGGAACATCGAACGCATCGCGGTAGGGATGGCGATCACGCGACCGAACGGCACGGTCGAGTACGCCAACGCGTATCTATCCAAGATGTTGGGGGTCCGCAGCGGTGAACCGGTCGAGCTGCCCCTCAGTCTTTTCGAGCCCCGGGCAGGGCCGAGCGGGCAGGACGAGTCCCGGCGACAACCGGGTACCGGCGAGACCAAGTGCCGCGAGCTGCGCGTTCACAGCAGCAGCGGAAATATGCTCGATGTCCTGTACGCAGTCTATCCGTTATGCGACGACGCCGGTGTCGTAACCCATTACGTCCACTTTTTGCAACACCTTGGCGACGAGCGGCAGCTGGAGAGGCTCTCCAGGCTGGCGTTTTACGACAACCTCACCGGGCTGCCGAACCGCAACCTGTTCGACGACCGGCTGGCACGTGCCGTGGCGGTCGGGCAGCGCAACCGCAGTGCGTTTGCTTTGTTCTACATCGACATTGATCACTTCAAGCAGGTTAACGACACCTTCGGGCACGAGACCGGTGATGAACTGCTGCGCGCAGTCGCTGTGCGTCTCGCGCAATCGATACGGGCAAGCGATACCGTGGCGCGCCGGGGAGGCGATGAATTCATTGCCATTCTTGAGGGCGTCGCGGACCAGCCGTCAGCCGCGTGCGTTGCATCCAAGCTGGTGACGGCGTGCAGCGAGCCTTACATAGTGCGTGGCCACGAGTGCCGGATTACGCTGAGCTTGGGCGCGAGCTACTACCCGCGGGATGGTCACGATGCGGCCACGCTGTTGGAGCGCGCCGACCGCGCGATGTACGAGGTCAAGGCACGCGGCCGTAATGGCTACTGCATCGAGGAATCCCCGAGCGACTACGGGTTGACCGCCGCATAAGCGCGGCAGGCCGCCGACCGCATCGGTCAGGCGCCGGGGATCAAGCCGATGGTCTTAGTGCGGTGAACACTCATCATTCATCATTCATCACTCCCGCTACAACACGTAGCGGGCCAGATCCTCGCTCTGTGCGAGGTCCTTGAGGCGGCTGTCAACGTAGATCGCGTCGATCGCGACCGTTTCGCCCGAATGCCTGGCGGCGTTGAATGAGATGTCCTCGAGCAGCTTCTCGATCACGGTGTAGAGCCGGCGCGCGCCGATATTCTCGGTCTTCTCGTTGACCTGCCAGGCGATCTCCGCCATGCGCTTGATCGCCTCCGGCCTGAACTCGAGCTTCACGTTCTCCGTCGCCAGCAGCGCTTCATACTGGCGCGTCAGGCACGCGTCGGTGTTGGTCAGGATCTGCTCGAAATCCCCGACGCTCAGGCTCTTCAGCTCGACGCGGATGGGGAAACGACCCTGCAGCTCGGGGATCAGGTCGGACGGTTTGGCGAGATGGAACGCACCGCTCGCGATGAACAGGACATGGTCGGTCTTGATCATCCCGTACTTGGTAGACACCGTCGTGCCCTCGACGAGCGGCAGCAGATCGCGCTGCACGCCCTGGCGCGAGACGTCGGCGCCCGCCAGCTCGGAGCGGCTCACTATCTTGTCGATCTCGTCGAGAAACACGATGCCGTTCTGCTCGACGTTGTTGATCGCGCGCAGCTTCAGGTCTTCATCGTTGACGAGTTTCGCCGCCTCTTCCTCGGTCAGCAGTTTCATCGCATCGCGGATCTTGAGCTGGCGCAATCGCTTGCGGCCGCCGCCGAGATTCTGGAACATGCCCTGGATCTGCGACGTGAGATCCTCCATGCCGGGGGGCGCGAAGATTTCCATATGCGCCTGTGCTGCGGCGACCTCGATCTCGAGTTCCTTGTCGTCGAGCTCGCCTTCACGCAGCTTCTTGCGGAATTTCTGGCGCGTCGCGCTCTCGCTATCAGCCGCACCGGACGCAAGACCGGCCTCGCGCGCGGGCGGCAGCAGCGCATTCAGGATGCGCTCTTCGGCAAGGTCCTCCGCCTGGAGGCGCACCTTGCGCGTCTCATGCTCGCGCGTGTCCTTGATCGCGGTCTCGACCAGATCGCGGATGATGGTGTCGACATCGCGCCCGACATAGCCGACCTCGGTGAACTTCGTCGCTTCCACCTTGACGAACGGCGCATCGGCAAGGCGCGCGAGACGCCGCGCGATTTCGGTCTTGCCCACGCCCGTCGGGCCGATCATCAGGATGTTCTTGGGCGTGATCTCGGAGCGCAGCGGCTCGTCGACCTGCTGTCGGCGCCAGCGGTTTCTGAGCGCGATCGCCACCGCGCGTTTCGCATCGTCCTGGCCGATGATGTGCTTGTCGAGCTCGTGGACGATTTCCTGGGGGGTCATTTGGCTCATATGCGTAAGGCGTGAGGCGTTAGGCGAGAGGAGTAAAAGCGCGATTGGTGTCACGCCTCACCCCTCACACCTCACGCCTCACTCAAGAATTTCAATCACGTGCTGCTGATTGGTGTAAATGCACAGATCGCCGGCGATGGTGAGCGCCTTCTTGACGATGTCCTCCGGCGGATAGTCGGAGTTTTCGAGCAGCGCGCGCGCCGCGGCGTGGGCGAACGGACCGCCGCTGCCGATGGCGACCAGCCCCTGCTCGGGCTCGAGCACGTCGCCGTTGCCGGTGATGATCAGTGAATTATCCTGGTCGGCCACCACGAGCATTGCTTCCAGCCGCCGCAGGATGCGGTCGGTGCGCCAGTCCTTGGCAAGCTCCACCGCTGCGCGCATCAGGTTGCCTTGATGCTTGTCGAGCTTGGCTTCGAAACGCTCGAACAGCGTAAACGCATCGGCGGTGCCGCCGGCGAATCCCGCCAGTATCTTGTCATGGTAAAGGCGCCGCACTTTTCGCGCGCTTGCCTTGACCACCACGTTACCGAGCGTGACCTGGCCGTCACCACCGAGCGCGACGCGTTGGCCGCGCCGCACCGACAATATGGTCGTGCCGTGGAAGATGTCGTTTGTCATTGGACTCGACGCCGGGTGTTCCGGTTTCAGTGCTGCAGTGGAGAATCGCGTGAAAGCTGAAGGTTTATATGCGGCCCGCCTCGTTGAATTCAAGGGGGATTATATCGCGCCCGGCTTCACGAGCTTCCCTCCAGCCTGAACACGATCGGCACCAGCACCCACGCTTCGACTGGTTGCACACCCTGGCGCGCCGGCGCAAAACGCCACGTCCTGACGGCCTCCAGCGCCGCGCTGTCGAGGTGACCGGACCCACTGGTCTTCTCCACGCTCACGCTCGCTGGCAGGCCTTCACGCGTTACCAGCACCCTGAGCGTGACCGTGCCCTGGTCACCGTTGCGTCGCGCAATGACCGGATAACGCGGCAGCGGGTTGCGCAAATAGGCGGCGTTATAGCTTGGTGGGGCAACGGCCGCCGTTGCCTCTGCCTTCTGCTCGGGCGGAGCGGAGCGGCTTTCAGCCGGCGGTGGCGCGAACGCGGATTGCGCCGCCGCAAACGGTTCTGCGGGCGCGATCACCGGCGACCGCGCAGGTTCCCGCGCCGCGAGTCTCTGCACGTCGTCGCCTCGCGGCTTCGGCGGCTCGGGCTTCTTGCGGTCCGCGGCAGCCCGACTCGTTGCGGTCGCCACATGAGCGGGTTCCGGCGCGGCTACCGGCAACGGTTCGGGTCTCAGCAATACGACATCGAGGACGCGCACTTGCAGCGGGGCGCGATCGCGCACCAGGCCCGGCCACGCGGCGAACAGAGCTGCGTGCAGCGCGAGGCTCAGAAAAAGGGCCGCCAGCAACACCCGTAAGGAGCGCTGCCGATGGCCCGGCGCAGTC
>MERI01000221.1 GCA_001772005.1 Betaproteobacteria bacterium RIFCSPLOWO2_12_FULL_62_58
TCCTTGACCAAAGTCGCGTGGTCGGCCTTGAACGGCTTGTAGCCCTTGGGGCGCGTCACCAGTTTGGAATCGACCTTGCCGCCTGCTGCGCAGGGATTTTTCGCGCTACACGGGTTCTTCGCGGCACAGGGGTTTTTGGCGGCACACGGATTTTTGGCTGCGCACGGATTAGCGGTTGATCGCGCTGCGGGCGGCTTTGCGCCGACAGGACTGCACGGATTAGCGGCAAATGCGCTGGTTGCCCCCAAGGCAAGCGTGAGAAGACCGGCCGCAGCCAGCGACTTCGCCAGCGGATTCAAATGACGGTTCATTTTCGATCCTCCTGTGTCCCGTTAACGTTGGTTACTTTGCGGCGCAGGGATTTTTCGCTGCACACGGATTCTTCGCCGCGCACGGGTTTCCCATCGTCTTTTTCGCGCCAGATGTCTTTACGGCGCAGGGATTTTTGGCGGCGCACGGATTCTTCGCCGCGCATGGATTGGCCTGTGCCTTCGATGACTGCGGCTTGGCGCTACAGGGGTTGCAAGGGTTCGCCGCCATTGCCACCGGAGTCCCCAAGGCGGCCGCGATGAAACCGCTTGCAACCAAAGACTTGATGCTCGATTTCGAATGCAACTTCATTGTGACTCTCCTCTCAAGTTATTGATGAAACGACACTTCCTCTCTGGAGTATGGAACCAGTCTCTCCACTGAATCTTTCAGGTAAGACCGGACATCCACGCGAAACCTTACAAAGCTTTCCGGATTCGGTGACTTTCCCGGCGCACGACGACGTTATTGAGTCGTTTGAGTCTTCCAAACCTTACAGTGGTGTGATTCGATCATTTTGCGAGCCATGCAGTAAGGATCCGCGCCCTCCGGCGATCTAATGCTTATGAAAGGCCCCGATCTTCAGCAGCACCAAGCGAGCCGAACACGAGATAAGCGAACAGCGACCACAGGTCGAAATGCCATGTCGCAGACTCAGGCGGGTATCATGGACTTCCGGTGGAATTTGTGGCGACCGCTCCTCGACTGCAAGCTGTGCCGTTCGATCGCGTTTTCCGTCTTCGTGCTGATTCTCGCCATCGAGAGCATCATCCTTATCCCTTCTTCGCTTAACTTCTACAACAATGAACTGCGTCGCCTCGAGGAAAAGGCGGTCGCGACGGTAAATGCGGCCCTCATGATCGACGGGCAGCTGCAGCCCGAGCGGCTCCAAGTCCAGGTTTCGGGGCTGCTGCGTGATACTCAGATCCTCGGCTTGAGCGTTCTTCGCCGTGACGGCTCAATACTTTCTCACGCCGGAGATGCCGACTTCGGAGATTTCAAATTCGAGGTGGTGCTGCAAGATCCGTTTCAGATTGCGCGGCGCCGCATCCGGAATGGCAGGTGCTACGACATCGCCTGGAGCCGGAACATCAACGGTACGCCCCTGATACTGCTCGCGCGGATGGACAGCTCTGGGCTCAACACCGCGCTGGTCGCCTTTGTGCTGCGCATTGCCGGGCTGGTCGCACTGATCGTTGCCGTCGTCACGAGCGGAACGATGCTCGTGCTTTATCGCTCGGTGCTGAATCCCATCCTCCGGCTGCGGGGCAGCATGCTGGCTGCGGCGGCCAATCCCAACCGGGCGCACGACTTTCGAATCAGCGAGCGCCCGGGAGATGAGCTCGGCGACGTGTTCGAAGCGCACAACCAGATGCTGCGCAGGGTAGCGGAGAGCAAGCTCGCCGACCGCCTGCGCGCTGAGGAGCAGGCGCGCTTCCTCGTGCGCCACGACACCCTGACTGGGCTGCCGAACCGCACATTCTTTCTCGAACACCTGCGCCAAGCCCTGCAGGCGGCATGTCAACGCCGCGAAAACGTTGTGGTTTTCGTCGTGAATCTCGCCGCATTCCGAGCCATCAACGACAGCCTGGGCCAGGCGGCCGGAGACCGGGTATTGCGCGAGGCTGCCCGACGACTGAACGAAGGATTGCAACCCCCGCTATTCGTCGCCCGCTTGGCTGGCGACGACTTTGGCATCGCTTGGGCCGGACCGATCCCGCCCTCAGACTCCGCAGCGCAGGCTGAGCAGATTCTGGCGAAGTTGAGCCACCCGATCAACCTGAGCGGCACCGAGGTGCGATTGCAAGCAAGGATCGGAATTGCGCATTCCAAAGGCGATTGCGTCGATCCCGAAACGCTGCTCCACGACGCCAACCTGGCGTTGAGCCGCGCTCGCGATGACGCCCAAACCAGGTACCAGTTTTTCGCGCCGTCCATGACGGAGGAAGCACGCCGGCGGCAGGAAATCGAGCGGGAGCTCAGATACGCGCTGGAGCACGAGGGGTTGCAGCTTTTTTACCAGGCCAAGGTTGACCTCGGTTCCGTCGAGGATGAGCCGCACCTTGCTGCGTGTGAGGCCCTGATACGCTGGCGCCATCCGACCTGGGGCATACTTTCGCCCGCACAATTCATTCCAATCGCCGAAGCCACGGGCCTGATCCTGCGGTTAGGCGATTGGGCGCTGCACGCTGCCTGCGCACAGATTTGCAGCTGGCAAGCAGAGCACCGGACGCCACCTCGGATTGCGGTAAACCTATCGGCTGAACAGTTCCGCGACCGGGATCTGCCGGAACGCGTAGGCAGGATCCTGCAGGCATGCGGGACAGACCCCGCATTGCTCGAACTGGAGATTACGGAATCCGCGGCAATGGAAGACGCGGCGAATACGATGAAGACACTGTCCGCGTTGCGTAAATTGGGCGTGCGATTGGCAATAGACGACTTCGGGACCGGCTACTCGTCACTCAGCTATCTGCGAAAGTTCGAGATCGACTCGATCAAGATCGACAAGTCATTCGTGGACGATATCAGCCGCGACGCCAACGCGGACGCGATATGCGAGACGATCATCAGCCTGGGACGCAGCCTCGGCAAGCGGGTGGTCGCGGAGGGCGTCGAAACCGACACCCAGCTTGAATTCCTGCGCAGCAGGGGATGCCACGAGGCGCAAGGTTACCTCTTCGGGCGACCGGTTCCTGCGCCCGAATTCGCGATCCGGCTGGCGCGGCACGACTGACAATCGAACACCCGGAAAGTTGCTCCACCTCCGGTTCCCGGTTTAGGCGCGGACGGCCTTTGCTTAAGAACGCAACGCGCCGTTCCACGTTTCATGCGGGACATGGAGTGTAATTGGTTGATTCCTTACACCCACGAGACAGATTTTTCCCCGTAAGGATTTGCCTTCGCGCCCTGTCTAATGAGTATGGCGACGTTGAACGAGATTGCGAAAGCGATGTGGCTTAAGCGGGCGCCAGTTTATTAAATCAGTTGCTGAAAGGAGACATGACATGTTGAAGAGAAAACTTGCTGGTGTCGTAGTGGCCGGACTGTTGTTGGGCGCAGGTGCCGTGAATGCAGCGGAGTCGGCATTCCCGGGCAACGCCGATGAGGGTAGCACCGTGTTGCCGGCGCTGAGCACGTATGCCGATCAGCACCGCGGCAAACCGGATCAAAGCGCCGGATCGCCCTTTCCGGCTGCCAGCTTGACCAGGCTGCCTGCGCTGAGCACGTATGCCGATCGCTATCGCGGCGTTCAACACGCAGCGTCCGAGTCCGCGTTCCCGATTTCGAACGCGACGGACTAAGCCGCAACCTCGGAGTGGTACAAGGGCGATATCCGGCGGCTGAGCGCTCGCACGAGCTCGATAAGTTCCACAGGCTCGGTATTGCCCACCTTGTTGAACGAAGCGGGCGCGTCTCAGTAAGAGGCGCAACGCTCAAAGGCGCGGGCGACGGGCTTGAGTCCGTCGCCTGTGCGCTCTCTGTTGGTAGAAGAACCAGGCATCGGTGCAAGAGCTGCAGGCCATCCGTTCGATCGCCGATGATCCTGCTGTTCGTCGCGTCCGGCGCGGGTGCGGGAAGGTTCGCGAGCGTCCCTTTGCGGCAGCACGCATCGACAGATGGCATCTCTGATCTCGCAGCACGACTCGAATCGGTTTTCCGGTTACAATGCGCCTCTGGTTTCCAGCAATCCGCGCAATGTAAGGCGTGGCATGGCCATCCCGACCGACGAAGACTTGCAGCAGGTACGTTCCTATCTCCTGCGCTATGCGCGGCTCCAACTGCGCGATGCGGCGCTCGCCGAAGACGCGGTGCAGGAAACACTGCTCGCCGCGTTCGATCGTGGCGCTACGTTTTCCGGCAAGTCAGAGTATAAAAGTTGGCTCGTCGGGATCCTCAAGCACAAGATCGTCGATGTGATCCGGAAAAAGTCGCGCGAGCAATCGCTCACTGCTAACGAGGATGCTTCGGAATCCGAGATGATCGAAGGGATGTTCGAGGCCGAGGGTCAGTGGCACCAACTACCGTCCAATTGGGGCAATCCCGAGAAGTCGCTTGAAGACAAGAAGTTCTGGGAAATCTTCGAGCGGTGCCTGGAGTTGATGCCGGCGCGCACCGCGCGCGTATTCATGATGCGTGAAGTAATGGAACTCACCAGCGATGAAGTCTGCGGGGAACTGGCGATTACGCAGTCGAACTTATGGGTCATGCTGCACCGCGCGCGCCTGAGCCTGCGTGGGTGCCTCGAAACCAGGTGGTTTGGCGACGCGGCGAAATAGGACAGAAACCGATGTTGTCCTGCAGGGAAGTCAGCAAACTTTTGTCGGAAGCCCGGGAAAGACGCCTCGGCTTATGGGAACGGATCAGCCTTAAGCTGCACTTGATGATGTGCGGCGGGTGCAACAATTTCCGCAAACAGCTCGATTTCATTGGCAACGCTATCCGGCGTTACCGCGACCGTGATGACTAGCGCGGTTGCGCGCGCTCTCGCCGTCAATCATCAGGTTGCCGCGTCTGGATATCCCCCCGCCAGCGAAGATGCAGAACGAGCCAGGTCAGTGCTGCGATCCCACCAAGCGCCAGCCAAGTCCAAAGCGGCATCGTCAACATCTGGTCACCGAGAACGTTAAGCAAGACGGTGAGTGGCAGGATGCCGATCCCGGTAGCCCATAGGAACGTCCACCACGAAATCTCGGTCAGCGCTGCCGCGTAATTAATCAGGTTGAAGGCGATTACCGGGATCAGGCGGCCGATCAGCAGCGCCACGCCACCGTGCTCTTGCGACCAGAGCGTCAGCTGCTGCTGATGACGGAATGAAAGGACGCGTTGCACGAACGGCCGTCCCAGCAGTCGAACCAGACCGAAAGCCGTAGAAGCGCCGAGCATGGCGCCAATCCATGTGATGACCGTTCCCCATACAGGCCCGTAAACCATTCCATTGGCGATCGTGACGATCTCCGCGGGGAACGGCAGGAATGAGTGAGCCACCATGAGTCCGATCGAGCCCAATACGCCCCAAGCACCCCATGAACGGATCAATGCCACCGTGCCTTCCACGGTGTTGTCGAGGTCGAGCAGCCAGGACGGCGGCAACAGCCACCAAGCGAGGACACCGCTGGTCAGCAGCAAGAGAAGCGCTGCCGCCAGGTAAGCGAAAACGAAGCGATTACGCGACAAAACGATCCTGGTGAAAAAGCTCCTGCTATACAAACCGGCATCCATCCGCCTGGTCGATCAAAGCCGCCGGAAAATCTCAAAACCCACGCGATAACCCAGAGAACGCTCCACTATTTACGAGCGATTCGCAATTAAACCGGGCAAATCGCACGCGTTACCGAATGCGCACTGCTTAAACCCGGCGCGAAGTTACGGCGGAGTCTAGGTTTCTCTCCGGCAGTGGTCAAGCGGCAAGCACATCGGCCTGCGAGGTTTTTTCGCGCGCGCATCGTTAGATGTGCGTCAAGCTGTAAGGTCAACGCTGTGAGGAGCGACCAATTGTCGCAAGACTCGGTGCGGGCAGGCTGTGCCGTAAGGTTTTGACAAGTGTACCGATCTGGCGTGACTGCGCTGGGAGTCCTTGGCTACGTACGACCGAGTCGATCGATGGTGTCCTCGTGCATGACTTACGCGCCCGGAACATTCAACACCAGGAGCGCTGAGTTGCTGATGAATTCCTGACCGCGGGTACACGGAGATATCGTTCACCGCCATTCCGTTAACAATGTGGGCCGACACCTCGAACTGGGAGCGATTTAGGGCAAAGCGGATCGTCGAAACCTTCGAACCATCGAGCCCTGATGCGGGAGACAAATGAAGTGAACGAAATTGTCGATCTGATCTATTCCCTTTTTAGTCGGTTCGGCTATGCGACGGTTTTCCTCGGTGTTATGCTCGATAACGCTGGGTTTCCGATACCCGGAGAGTTGGTATTGCTGATTACCGGAAGTCTGGTCGCGAATCAGGAGTTTTCCTTTGCAGCGGCGGTTGTGGTTGCCGCGGCGGGCGCGTTGCTGAGCGACAGTGGTTGGTATTTCGCCGGCCGTCTCGGTTCGAAACGGTTGATCCGCCTGTATTGCCGGGTCAGTTTTGGCTCCACCGCTTGCCTTGCAAAGACCGAGCGGAATCTGGCGCGCTTTGGGCCTTTCTCACTCGTCTATGCTCGTTTTATACCGGGTTTCAGAACTTTCGCCGCGCCGATGGCCGGGATGTCGGGAGTGCCGTACCGATGGTTCGCGCTCTACGATGGCATTGGTGCGCTGTTATGGGCCACTTTAGGCATCTGGACGGGCTCGGTTTTTGCGCGCGAGTTAACTCTTATCGTAGATCGGTTCAAGGATGTTCAGTTAATTTTTGGTTATCTCGCCGCAACAGGCCTGTTATTGTTTGTCCTGGTTAAATGGTTGGTGCGCGACCGGCATGGCCGTGCGGAAATAGAGTTGAAAACTGAGGTGACTGCGGAGTCGTGGAGTCGAGAAGTTCATCCCGAAAAGTTCGGATAATGTTCCTTGGTTCATAAAATAGAGGAGTTTTTAATGACTGACGTGAAATGGCTTGGCACCTCGTATCCGCATCCGGACAGTCTGCCGCCCGAGTGGTGGGAAAAGATAGGAAGTACCCGCGAGCAGTTCCTCGCGCGGTATGAAGCCGAGGTCCGCGAGCGAGCGCTGCGCGACCAGTCAGCGCCAAAAGTCGGCAAGCCAGCTCCTGACTTCGAGATCGAGCGCCTGACGCCTGCCGGAAAGAGAACCGGTGAAACGTTCCGCCTGGCGTCGACACGAGGCAGGCCGGTCGCGCTCGTTTTCGGATCGTACACGTGACCTCCCTTCCGTGCTCAGGCCGTGCGCCTGAATGAGATATACGAAGAACTCAAAGACCGCGTTCAGTTCTACTGCGTCTACATCCAGGAGGCGCATCCGACGGGAGGCCGGCAATCGGCGCAGAACCTGGTCGATAGCGTGTTGTACGAACAGCCGAAGTCGATCGAGGAGCGGGAAGCGTTGGCGCAGGTCTGTGTGCTCCGTCTTAACCTGAAGATGCCGATGCTGCTGGATAACATGTCGAACGAGGTGGACCGGCTGTATGCCGCGCTTCCGGACCGGCTCTATCTTCTCGACGCGAATGGCGTTGTCACTTTCTGCACGGTCGTCGGTTCGCCGGGTTTCGACGTGCAGGCCTGGTATGCCGCGATCAAACGCCATGTCAATGTTCCTGTCATTTAAAAAACGCGGCGTCGAACTCGAGGCGTGGCTGAAAGCCGCGGGCAATACGTCATCTCCATGGGAGTGGAGCCAATGCGCGTTTTCCTGAGCGCGCGTCATCTTTCACCAGTGCATCAATGATCGGACAGCCGCACCCGCGGCTACCGATCGAGCACTGCGTAACGAGTCCCATTAATGACTTCTGAATTGCCGTCAAATCGGCGATCTTCTCCTCAACCATGGCTAGCTTCTTCTCGGCGAGCGATTTTGTCTCGGCACAATGCTTCCCGTCCGAAAGCCCGAGCAGAAGCGCGACTTCATCCAGAGAAAATCCCAGCGCCTGAGCACGCTTGACGAAGCGTACGCGCTTCAGGTCATCGGCGGAATAACGCCGGATACTGCCGTAATCCCGCTTAGGCAGAGGTAACAAGCCGATCCGCTGGTAATAGCGGATGGTTTCAACGTTCACCCCCGCCGTTTCGGCGAGTTGCCCGATTGTGATCCCGGTCCTGGGAGTTGCTGGTTTCAACATAGCCCTTGACTCCGTACTTGAGTACGGAAGTAAGGTTACGCCATTGTTGCACCGATTAAAAGGAAACGAGCATGTCTGAAGGAAAAGTTGAGAGCGGCGCACTCGTAACTGGTGGCCTCGCCGGCATCCTTGCATCTGCCTGTTGTGTTGGACCGTTGGTGCTGGTCAGTCTGGGACTCGGCGGCGCCTGGGTCAGCACGTTGACCGTGCTCGAACCCTATCGTTGGGTATTCTTTGGCATCGCGGTGCTTGCTCTGATTTTCGCGTGGCGCAAAATTTACCGCCCCGTCGGGCAGTGCGAGCCCGGCCAGGTATGCGCTGTGCCTCGAGCCCGTCGCGCTTACAAGATCACGCTCTGGGTGGTTGCGGCACTCGTGTTGAGCGCATTCGCATCCCCATACTTTGCACCGTTATTCTACTAAGAGGCGAATATGAAAAAACTCTTGTCTTACTTTACGACGGCAGCGCTACTTGCTCTGACTAACGTAGTGTTCGCGGCGCCCAAGACCGTGACGCTGGACGTCCCCGGCATGACATGCGCCCTGTGCCCGATTACGGTAAAAAAAGCACTGATGAACGTGCCGGGGGTTGCGCATGCCGGAGTGAGCTATGAAGCGAAACAGGCGGTCGTGACTTACGATGACGCCAAGACCGGTGCTGATGCCCTGATGCAAGCGACGCGCGATGCGGGGTATCCATCTGCCGTTAAACGAGGAAAGTAACGTGGGCACCTACACGCTGGCAGTCAGCGGTATGACGTGCGATCACTGTGCACAGTCGGTGGAAAAGGTGCTGGCGGCCCTGGTTGGAGTGGTGACGGCACAAGTCTCTTATCAGAACAAGACGGCGAGAGTTGAAACCCAGGATGGCATCACCGAATCGGCATTGATCGCTGCGGTCAGGAGCAAAGGCTACGGCGCCGAACTGCTCAAAGCGGACGTGCGGAAGATCCCGCGCCGGACCTCGTTCCCCAGAGATACAACGCCGTCACTACACAAAGGCGGGGACGGTCTCACCATCGCCATCATCGGCAGCGGCAGTGGTGCGTTCGCCGCGGCGATAAGGGCCGTCGATGAAGGGGCACGAGTCACCATGATCGAGGCGGGGACCGTGGGCGGCACCTGCGTGAACGTGGGCTGCGTTCCGTCGAAAATCATGATTCGGAGCGCCCATGTCGCCCACACCCAGGCAGCGAGCCCGTTCCCCGGGATCAAGAGCAGACCGGCGCAGGTGGATCGGGCGGCACTGGTTGCCCAGCAGCAGCGGCGGGTCGAAGAGCTGCGGTTTGCTAAATATCAAAGCATCTTGGATGCCAACCCTGGTATTAATCTGCTGCAAGGCTACGCCCGCTTCAAAGATGCCCATATATTAGTGGTGAAGCAGCCGGACGGACGCGAGACGCAAATAAAAGCTGACCGGGTGCTTATCGCGACCGGCGCTTCCCCTGCCGTTCCGCCTGTACCAGGACTCAAGGACTCACCCTATTGGACTTCCACCGACGCGCTGGTGGCGGAAAAATTGCCGCAGCATCTAATCATCATTGGATCATCCATTGTTGCAGTCGAGCTGGGGCAGGCTTTCCTGCGACTGGGTTCGAAGGTAACCATGATCGCGCGCAGCAAGGTCCTGTTCCGCGAGGATCCGGCGATCGGGGAAACGCTTGAAAAAACTCTAGGGGAAGAAGGCATGACTATCCTGACCCACACCCAGACGAAATCGGTGACCCATCGCGACGGGGTATTCCAGATTGAAACCAGCGCCGGCGTCGTAAACGGGGACCGCCTCCTGGTGGCGACCGGTCGCCGCCCGAACACGACGGGGATGGGACTCGAAGAGATTGGCGTGAAACTGGACCAACGCGGCGCCATTCAAGTGGACGATCATTTCAGGACCGGGGTGCCGGACATTTATGCGGTGGGCGATTGCACCAATCAACCGCAATTCGTTTATGTTGCAGCCGCCGCGGGCACGCGTGCCGCAATCAATATGACGGGAGGCGACGCCGCTCTCGATCTGGCGACGATGCCGGCGGTGGTATTCACTGACCCGCAGGTCGCGACCGTCGGCCTCACGGAGGCCGAGGCACGGCTCAAGGGTATAGAAACGGATTCGCGTACTCTCACATTGGACAACGTGCCGCGCGCGCTTGCCAATTTCGACACGCGGGGATTTATCAAGGTCGTCGCTGAAGCGGGGACCGGGCGTTTGCTGGGCTTGCAGGCCGTGGCGGACCAGGCCGGAGAACTGATCCAGACCGCGGCGCTCGCGATCCGCAACGACATGACAGTCGACGATCTTGCGGGACAGCTCTTCCCTTATCTGACAATGGTCGAGGGGCTCAAGCTGTGCGCCCAGACCTTCAAGAAAGACGTGAAGCAGCTTTCATGCTGCGCCGGGTGATTATTGTGCCGGCGTCCGATGTGCCCCGCTTGGAGTGCCAAGGACACGTGCGTCGGCGGGCGGTCCAAGCAAGGATGAGGTTGCGCGAGAAGCCGAGATGTTAACCGAAGGAGCGAACGATGCAAGGCATGATGGACGGAATGATGGGCGGCGGAATGATGTGGGGCATAGGACTTTTCTGGCTTCTGATTCTCGTCGTGCTGGTGCTCGCCGCCGGCGCGCTGATCAAATACTTGTTCTTCAGCGGCAAGCGCAGCTAGTCCGCCGGGGGTGTCGAACCGGGCCGTTTGCTTGGTGCTTAGGCGGTTGCACATGAAGCAGGTGAGCTCATCCTGAGTGCGGCGGTCGCTAGGGAAAAGCGCAGGTACCAGTCAGGAGAAAGCCACATGAAAGAGTTAATCAAGCAATTGTCGGCGTGGGCGGGCAGCGTATTCGCAGCGGCGTGCTGCCTCGGAATCTCAGCCGTGGTGGGCGCGCTCGGAGCCATGGGGTTGGGATTTTTGATCAACGACTTCATCTTGTTTCCGCTGTTTTTTGGTTTCACCGGATTCACGCTCTGGACTCTTTATCGATCGACGCGGCGCCATGCATCCATAACGCCGTTCTGGGTGGGGCTGGCAGGCGGCGGCATCGCCGGGGTGGGATTGTTTGCGCATCCCTGGTTAGTTTGGATGGGGCTTGGAATTCTTCTCGCGGCGAGCGTGTCGGACGCCTGGAACGGTCGCGTGCCCAAGGCTTGCGCCACCCATCCCAGCGTCCCGAGCGCTGCCAAAAAATAGCCAAGAGCAAGCTCTCATCTGGCAGGATTGCGCGAGACGCAGGAACCGGCGCCGAGACCATTCGTTTCTATGAACGCGACAGTGGAGAAAATGATGCGCCGCACGACAACGATCGTTGTAGCAGCCGTGTTCTCCCTTTTTTTAAATTCGCTTATGCTGGCTCGCGCCGACGCGCAATCCGTTACGCTCCATCACGTCCACGGTCTGTCGTACAGCGCTGACGGCAGGCAGATATTCATTCCCAGCCACAACGGACTCGCGGTCTACAGCGACGGCCGGTGGTCGATGGCCCCTGGTCCCGCGCACGATTACATGGGTTTTTCCACCACCAAGCAATTTTTCTACAGCAGCGGCCATCCGGCGCAGGGCGCGGGCCTCATCAATCCATTCGGATTGCTCAAGAGCAAGGATGGCGGAAAGAGCTGGACCAAGCTCGGGCTCGAAGGCGAGGCTGATTTTCACCTTCTTGCCGCGAGCTATGGCACCAACGCGGTTTATGTGTTTACCCACGCGCCAAACTCACGTATGAGCAAGCCCGGGATTTATTCCACCGTCAATGACGGCTTTGCATGGAAGCGCGCGGAAAGCAGGGGGCTGGAAGGCGACCCCTTCGCTCTCACCGTGCATCCCTCAAACGACAAGATCGTCGCTGCAGGCAACAAAACTGGATTATATTTCTCGACCGATGGCGGCGACAACTTCAAGCGCCTGGCCGGCGGCGAGCAGGTCCTGGCCGCGTTTTTCGATCTGGACGGCAAGCAGCTCTGGTTCAGCAGCTACAGCGGCAAACCGGCCTTGACCCGCCTGGACTGGAGCAGCGGGAAAAAGACCAACGTCAGCCTTCCTCCACTGACCCAGGACGCCGTCGCCTACATCGCCCAGAACCCTGCCAATCGGAGCGAATATGCAATCGCCACCTTTGAGCGCAATGTGTATGTTTCGAAAGACCAGGGCAAGACCTGGACCCAGATCGCTAACCGAGGCCAAACAACGCGGTGAACGCGGAGCGGCTCGCATGAAACGGAAGTCGGCGATCCCGATGGTCGGCCCGATCGCAGAGGGTGGTATGGCTGAATCACACGCAATATCGGTGAACCGAACGCAAGTTGCACGGTCGAATTTCAGCTAAGACTGGGGTTTATGCATATTTCGTTTCCGCCTCGCCTTACCTGGATTGCCCGCTTAGCGCTGGGAATAGTGCTATTCGGCCAGTTTGCCCTTGCAGCCGGAGCGTGCCTATCGCCGCAGCGCTCGCCAGCGTGTGCACCGGTTGTCACCTCCGAGGCAGCTCAGGACCAACAAACCCCGTGTTCGGGAACAAGTTGCGCCGCACTAATGCGGGACGCCGACGTTTGCCTTACCGATGTAACCTCGGGCCAAACGGTTTCGGGGCCGCCCATAAACAATGTAATGCCGACGATTGCTCGATGGTCCGGGTTGACGCTCGCGCCGCAACCGGCAATTGTGCCGCTCGCCCTTTCCAAGCCGGATATAGTAAGGGATAGCAGCGGTTCCCACCTATCGATCCTCTTCTGTAGTTTTCAGACTTAGCTCGAAGCACCAGGCGCGGCATACGCGCACCGGTGCGGTCTTCTTGCGCGGGAAATGCGTGCGTCGAGCTCGGTGTCCGGCACTCTGGCCGTCGTAAGTTCATCGCCGAAAACGTTAGATGATGCAGAAGATGGGCGAGACCGCAGCCAAGCATGCCACCCAGATCAAGGAACAAAAATGATAGGTCGTAGTTTCCCGGGAAATCTTTCCGGCCTTAGAAAGGAGATGCGTTGATGAAAACATTAGAGACAGCAAAAGCGTCAGACACGAGCTTGACGCAGGGCCTGCTTTACGCGCTGCGCTACTGGCTGGGCGGGCGCAGGGGATTAATTGCCGTGGCCGTCCTGGCGGTCGTGGGCGGTGTCGTCTTGAACTGGAGCTGGCTGGTTGCGGCAGGAATCGCGCCACTGATTTTGGCCGCGCTCCCCTGCGTTGCGATGTGTGCGTTGGGCCTCTGCGCAAGCAAGATGGGCGGAAAGTCCTGCTCCAATGAGCGGAACGAGGCGAAGGTCGTAGGCAAACACGCTGAAAATCAGCTGCAGAAAACCGACCCCATGTCGGCGCAACATGACAACAACGCGCGGCATGAATGAGCGGCTCTCAGCTCGTTTCGAAGCGTCGCACCCTGCGCGAGCTCACCGGAATAGAGTCGTTGGCGGGAAGCCGTTCACTTGTCGGGCACGCGCAAGTGAGCGGGAAAATAGCGATCTGATCTGTTGCTGATCCTAGGAGAAAAATCATGTCAGCCAAAAATAATGCCCACGAATCAGCCCGAGACGTTACCGGTTCGGTCGCCTCGACCGCCGTCCTTTTCGATGGGGCGGTGCGCCGGGCTCGCGGATTCATTTCCCGCTTTGCCCCGGCATGCGTCATTCTGATGGCGGCGAGTCAGGTTGTGGTCGCCGCAGGCGATGTCGAACGCGGCGCCAAGTTGTTTCGCAATTGCCTCGCGTGCCATTCGGTCGAAGCAGGCCGACATCTGACCGGACCGAGTCTGGCGAATATTTGGGACCGTAACGCGGGCACTGCCAAGGGGTTCCTGCGGTATTCGGACGCGCTGAAAAATGCGGGCGTAGTGTGGAACGAACAGACTCTGGATAAATGGCTGAAAGATTCCCGGGATTTCATCCCAGGCAACGAGATGAGCTTCCCCGGCATCAAAGAGCAGCAGCCACGCCAGGATCTGATCGCATTTTTAAAGGCGGTGTCCGAAGGCAAAAAATCGCTTGCCGGCGGCATGACGGGCATCGTAAAGATCAATTTGAGAAACCCGAATCCGCAGAGCGAAGTAAAAAGCCTGCGGCATTGTGGCGATACGTATTTCATCACGACAGTTGACGGCCGAACCCACAAGTTCTGGGAATTCAATCTGCGCCTCAAGACTGATTCCAGCGATTACGGCCCAGCGCCCGGGCGGCCCGTCGTAGTTGGGACCGGCATGCAAGGCGATCGCTCGGCGGTTGTGTTTGCCTCGCCTAACGAGATCAGTTCGTTCATCCGACAGGAATGTCAATGAGTGACGGGATCTTCGACTATCGTTCCGAACCGGCGCGCCCGGCCTCGCGGCCAAGGGACGGCGAAACGAGGGGACGATGAAAACTTTTCCGCGATTTATCCTTGGCGCGGGCCTGTGGCTGCTCGCCGCGGGGGCAGGCGCCCACTCGGTTAACGAAGTCCTGAAAGAGATCCAGGAACAAGACCACTATATCCAGATGGTGAACTACGAGGCGCCGGGGTTTGCTCTGGAAGACCGGCACGGCCGGAAAGTCAGCCTGGCGGACTTCCGCGGTAAGATCGTCATCCTGAACTTTATCTACGCGCGGTGCACAGATGCCTGCCCGTTGCACAGTGAGTTGATTGCAAAAATCCAGGCGCAGGTTAACGCGACTCTAATGCGGGATCTGGTGCAGTTTGTCACGATTGCGACGGACACCGAAGACGCCGCGGCGACAGCCCAGGTGATGCGGGGCCACGGCAAGATCCACGGCCTCGATC
>MERI01000222.1 GCA_001772005.1 Betaproteobacteria bacterium RIFCSPLOWO2_12_FULL_62_58
GCCGCATGTCATGGCGAGCTACCCGCTCGAGGCTTTTCGCGAAGCGCTGGCGGCGGTGCGCGAACGGCGGGTCCTCGGCAAAGCGGTGCTGGCGATCCGCTAAGGATGATCCTGTTCCTGGCGAAATGGTGCATCGTCGCATGAAGTAATCGGCGCACTTGTGAGATTCCGGCGTCGTGATACCGTCCCAATTTGAGGTCGAAGCGGTCATTTCTTGATACGGTAAGCTTGAGGCACCTTCTTTGTCGCGCTATCTTGTGAATGGCGAATTGATAATCGGGCCGCGATCGGTGTCTGGAAAAGGCCGCGACAATGCTGCTGCCACCCATAAGAATCAAGCGCAGCATGGGCGGGAGGAGGCTTACCAGACTGCTCCTCCGGGGTGCTCCCGCTGAGCGACTGGTGAACGCGACTGCCGTTGTAATAAATCCTGTACTCTTCCAGCGTTCGTTTGAGGTCGAGTGAGTTCCAGAACAGCACTTGGTCAAGGCATTCACTTCGAATCGTCCTAATCAACCGTTCTACGAACGGATGGGAAACTGGGTGTATGGGACCGACTTGATCTCCTCGATCTCGAGTACCCGCAGGTTGGCGAGCCAGCGGTGGAACCGAAACAGCGGGTCGTGATCGGTACTCAAGCATTTCGGTAGCAGCTGGTCGGCAGTGGCGTGATTGAACATCCGGCATACGGACACGCCGTCAATGTAAGCGGGTGTGATACCGAAGCCGACAGTGGCTGCGCAGGAGGATCGATTCGCAGCGGAAAAAATCCACGCTCCAAAGGCTATCCTTGAGCTGCCCGATAAAGGTCAGCCACGACGGACCGTCGGTTCCTGAGTCGGGTCGGTAGTGCTTCGCGAGCACCCGGCGAACGACATCTTTATCGATGTTGACGCCGAAGGTGTGAGAAATCTGCTGCGCGATGTGTACACAGCCGAACCGAGGATTGCGCCGTTTGATTTCAAGAATTGCGGCGATGAATTCTCGCGATGGTCCTTTGGGATCAGGTTAGCGGCGCCGTCGTGATCCATATAGGGCGTGATTTTCGGGGCTCTCTTGCGGGCGCGCTTCAGAATCAGTAACTGATGCTTGAGCAACAGGGATTCTGCGACGACAGAACGAACACCGCCAGGCCGAATGAGCTTGGCCAGCGTTGCCAATAGATGGATCACCAATATGAATAGCCCCCTCATTCACTGGTACTCTACCAGCCGTGGGAACCCTTACAAGACTGCACCTCGCGGTCGCATTTTGGCAGAATAGTAATTCGCTATGGACACGCTCAAAATTGATAATTTTGGCAGCCTACGTTACCCTATGATCCTATTGCGGCTTTGCAAGACCGAGTGGTCAACCTTGTTCTCTTCTATGCGTAAGCCCAAAACCTCACCGAGCATGACGGAATCCAAACGGATCTTGAAGGAGAGTCCTTCGGGCGTTACGACGGGATCCCCATTTCATCGTAGTGGAAAAATTCCGCTATACCATCAGCTAGCTAGCTGGTTAGAGCAGAAACTCCGATCTGGCGAGTACTCCGATGGCGCAAAAATTCCAGGAGATACACAGCTAGCCACTGAATTGGGAGTAAGCATTATTACGGTACGAGCCGCGATGAAGGTGCTTATCGGAAAACACCTAATCGCTCGATATCCTGGCAAGGGGACATTTGTGTTGGAAAACAATAGTGTCCGTGCAAGAGCGGTTTGGGGGCTAGGTTCAATCGAGGATCTAATAGCGATTGGCTTTCGGTCATCAATTAAATTGCTAGACATGGGGCATGTCATCGCTCCTCCATGGGTCGCCGCAAAATTTTCCCAGCCCGAAAGGAAAAAGATCTTTTGGTGCCAGACATTACGGTTAAGTAACGGGGAACCTTTCGTAATCACGGACGTTTATCTGCCGACGAATATTGGTGAGGCCATTAAGAAAATTAATCTATACAAGACCTTAAAGAAAAAACGGCTCGTGAGCACGATCGTGGAGGAGACGTGTGGGATCTTCATCGCCGATATACATCAAACGATGGGAGCCGAACTCGCAAAAAGCCAGACGGCGAAAATCCTAAAAGTGCCGGAGGGAACCCCGCTACTTACAGTTGAGCGGTACTATTTCACTTCCGATGGAACATCAGTCCAAGTTGGAAGATCCAGCCATCGCGTCGACCACTATAAATACGGCATCAATCTCAAACGCGTTATATCTGGGTAACCCGTAAGCTTCCCTTTTCGGTAGACAGGTTGGAAGTGGACTTTTCTGGCAGGATTTTGCCTGAAGGAGGGTCCGATGAAGAAGTCCAAGTTCAGCGAATCGCAGATTGTGGCGATTTTGAAGGAAGGGGAATCTGGGGTGCCGGTGGCGCAGATTCTTCGCGAGCACGGCATCAGCCATGCGACGTTCTACAAGTGGAAGTCGAAGTATGGAGGCGCGAGCATAGGCCTCGTGTCGCCAGCGCTCGATGGTCTGCGGGCGCGTTGGTAAGCCCGTTATAGCGGCTTTTCCCCGATCAGGCCCAGCTTCGCCAGCGGCGCTCCGACAACCCTCACACCCAACCTAATGCCGAATTTGCGCTCGATCAGCATGGCGACAATGCGACGCGTCCACAGTTCGAAGTCCAGTCCGTACTGACGCGGATCGCGGCCGTTTGACCCAGCGAAAGACCGGGCGCTCTCGCGCAAACGTCAAGGCGCGCGAACGGCCCCGTGCCTTGCGTGAAGCGCAGTGGCCTGAAACCGCTTCCCGAACCAGCCGCGGCGTTGAGCCATCTGTAAATCAATGCGCGATTGAACCCGAGAAATGCAATGACAGCCGACGGTGTTTCACCCTCCCGAACCCTCTGCAGTCAGCTAACGCCCGCTGCCATAGAATTCCGGCGCGGATCGTAACCTCCTAACATTTGCCCTGTCGCCGGGTCTATATACACCCCTTCTACTCCGCCCACTTGATCCGTCCATTCTGGATAGTCAAAGATGTCATGCCCAAGACTGACCAACCCCCGAATAGTGGACCTGGCTATTCGTTTCTCCATTCCCACTTGGCCACCGAGGTCCTCGATTTTGAAACGCGGCGCCTCGATCGCGCTCTGAATGTCGAGGCCATAATCAATCATATTTACGATTGTCTGCACCACGTACGGCACAATGCCATAGCCTCCCGGACTTCCCAAAGCAGCATATGGGCAATTGTTAGCCAATAAAATCGTTGGCGCATGCCCGATACTTGCACGATGTAAAGGGGACACTCCATTGGGTCCGTCGTCCAATGCCATCCACCAGGACCGATCGTTCATGAACATCCCTGTGCCTTCAATCACTTCACCACATCCAAAGCGCGACCCTACCGTCTGCGTGGCGCAAACCAGGTTTCCCGCACCGTCCGCGACTACAAAGTGCGTTGTGGATGAACCCGGAAACACTCCAACGCCCGCTATCTGAACCTGCTTTCGCTTGATCCGTGCGCGTAGCTCTTCGGCGTAACGCTTACTTATCAGGCGTTCAACATCCATGGCAAGAAAATCTGGATCGCCACCGCTCATCCGACGATCGTTAAGAGTCAGCTTTAAGGACTCAATAAGGACATGAAGCGACTCCACCGTATGGTAACCGAGCTTGGCGAGATCAAAGCCTTCGAGAATATTCAGAGCTTGCAGCACGTGTGCCCCCGCGGTAGGCGGTGTCGAAACAACCACGTCTGTTCCACGATAGTTACCGCGCATCACGGGCCGCCATACCGGCTTATATTGATTGAGATCCTCTAACGTCATTAATCCATCGTGCTGCCTGCAGTAGTTAAAGAGCAGATCAGCCGTTTCCCCTTCATAGAACCCCCTGTCACCACCTTGCGCCAGACGGCGGAGAGTCGCGGCCAAGTCGTCCTGTCGCAGAGTGTCGCCTTCGCCAAGTAACACCGTCCCCTGCTTGCACACCACTCGCCGAGTGGATTCATAGGGCAGGAGTTTGGATGCGAACTTGCTTATGGATTCGGAAAGGTATCGGTTTATTGGCAACCCCCCTTCCGCCAGCTGAATTGCTGGTGCGCATAAGTCCCGAAAGGGCAAGGTGCCAAAACGCTTCGATAGCTCCCACCAGGCTGCCGGGGTGCCGGGAACCATTCCGACAACTACGCCCTCGTCCCGACATTCAGGAGGCTCCTCCTGAAACGCACGCGGGTTGCTCGCACGTTCCAGCCCGAATTGTTTCTGCAATAATTCCAAGGTCATTCGTGCCGGGCAAGTGGAGTATCCATCCAGGTAAAAGAACTCTTTTTTCTGGGCAAGATATATTAGCCACGCCGAATCTCCAGCTATGCCAGACCACTCGGGATTGGTTACCGCTATCGCGGCGCCAAGCGTAACCGCCGCATCTATCGCGTTCCCGCTCTTGCGCAGAGTTTGAACTGCCGCATCGCTGGCGAGCGGGTGCATCGATGACACCATTCCGCGCATCCCCCAGATCTGCACCGAGGGCCGATTAGCATTTTCAGCCGCGAATACTTGTGCCGCCAACCGTTTTTTGCTTGGCATGGGACCTCAACCAATTCTTTGGCCGACAGGTTGCACCGAATCACTCTTCCGCTTAACTGGCCTAAGTAGTCTGGTTCATAAATTCGGCAACGTATGATGTCACGCTGCAAGAGGCAAGGACGAGGGCTCGGCCAGGAACTTTCTGGTCAGCCTTGCGAGGTCATCTCGCGTGAATCGCCAGTCGAAGGGCGTGGCCATGGTTTCGTAGTAGTCCTGGAAGCGCAGCAGGCGATCTTCGACCTCAGCGAGGCAGGAGAAGTCGTTGGGAGTGAGTGCCTTGCGCTGGACGATGGAGAAGTAGATCTCAATCTGGTTGAGCCAACTGGCGTGAACCGGGCCGTGAACCGGGAGCAAGTTGGGAAAGGCCTCGGTCAGGCGTCGCACGCAGGGCGTGCCCCGATGCGAGGAGCCGTTATCCATGATCCAGAACACGCGCCGTGCGTCACGATAGGGTGGCTGAGTCATGACTTGAGCAACGAGACGGCCGAACGGATCGATGCCGGTGGTTTTCTCGCAACGGCCAAAAACCTTGGCACGGTGTACATCGAGCGCCGCCAAGTAGGCCCAAGCTCCACCGCGCTCATATTCGTGTTCGACGCGAGCGGCACACTGGGGGCGCGGTGGCGAGGTGGGATGTTTGCGCACGCGCGCTTGGATGCTGGTTTTCTCGTCGGCGCAGAGCACGAACTCGTCCCAGCGCAGGCGTTTGCCCTCCCACTGCTTGGCGTACAGATCGAGAATGCGCCCGGCCTTGAGTGCGAAATCCGGATCGCGCGGGAAGATCCAGGTGCGGTGCTGCCAGGGCCGAATGGCGTCCTCGTGCAACCAGCGCCACACGTGGTGTCACTGATGCGCGCAACGATGCCGCACTGCTGCGCTTCGCGCACGATATCGGCACAACTGAAACGCGACAGCGGCAGCCCACGCGCGGCAGGCAGTTCACAGGCGATGGCCTTGATTTGCACCACCAGCTCTGGGGGGGAAGACCCGGGGGCGACCCGGGCGTGGGCGCTCTTCGAGTCCCGGTAGTCGTTCATGAAAGAACCGCTTGCGCCATAGGCTTACAACATCGCGGCCGACCGAGAGCGCGGTGGCGATCTCGTCGTTGGCACGATCCTCGGCGGCAAGCAGGATCATCTTGGCGCGGAGAACCTCGAAATATGGCAACGTATACTTGCGTGCCCGGCTTTCCAGAATCTCGCGTTCCTTCCGCGAGAGCCGAATTGTGAATGGGCTGCTTCTCGGCATACTCGGTGACCCTCCGTTGGGTGCACGATAACCGAGAAGGCTGAAAGTCGCAATGCTTATACGTTGCCATATTTAATAAACTAGGTACTAAGCACAATGGGTAATTACACTCATTTCTCGTCCACTTCCTGACTTTGCCGTGAACCCACCATCTACGTAGAGCGTCTGTCCGGTAATGTAAGCCGATGCGTTACTCGCGAGAAAGACTGTCGTGCCGTGCAAATCGGCAAGCTCAGCTGCCCTCGAAAGTTCCGCTTCGCGTCGTGCCACCAGCAGGACATCGGCACCTGCAAGGCCGAGCGCGCGCACCATCGCTTCCCCGATGCCGGAGTTGCCGCCGGTGACGAGCGCGGTTCGTCCCGCCAAGCGAAACAAGTCAAAAACATCCGGCATCACGACTGCATTACCGCTTGATCTTCAAACCCACGTCGAAGTGTTCGTCCGGAAAGTATTTTCTGAGCCGATCATCCGCAGTGCGGGCGTGGGCTTCCATACCCTCGAGTCGTGAGATGCGCGCGGTTACCGGTACAATATCGCGGTTCACTGAGCGAGACATGCGCTGCCATGTCACGGTCTTGATGAACTTGTGTACAGAAAGGCCGCCTGAGTATCGCGCGGCGCCCTTCGTCGGCAGAATGGGGTTTGGACCGGAGGTTTTGTCGCCATAAGCAACTGTTGTCTCCTCGCCAAGGAAGAGCGAGCCGTAACAGGTAAGACGCGCAAGCCACCAGTCGAGATCCCGGCAGTGCACCTCGAGGTGTTCGGACGCGTATCGTCCTGCTGCATTGTATCCCTCCAGTGGTACGTAAGAAGTTATAGCGAGTTCCTCCTAAAACCGCTTTACTGAGCCAACATTACATCGGCACAGGATCGATCGGAGTTTTTCGCGGCAAATTGATAATGGTTTCGAGCAAGGCCGCCATCCCGATCAACTTGCCTTCGGCGCGCGGTGCCCCGATGAGCTGCAGCCCGACTGGGCGTCCGTCGGAAGCAAAACCACAGGGCAGGGAGAGTGCGGGGCAGCCCACCAGGCTCACCGCGTACGTTAGCAACATCCAATCGCTTTCGCTTTCGGCTGCAAGAGGCACACCATCGATATCGGCGATTCGGGCAGTGCCTATCGGAAACGCAGGGATGGGCGCTGTAGGGCATATCAGCAGATCGTATCGATCAAAAAACTGCACAACGCTTTGCGCCAGAGCAGCGCGTTTCTTTTCCGCTTCCCATATGACGCGGGCTGAAAGCTTAACTCCAGTGTCGAGGCGCGCCTTAAAAGATCCAGAGAGTCGATCGTCATGTGTTTCGATGAGATATCCCCAGTGCGCGGCAAGCCAAGCGGGCCGCAGCACCTTAAGGATCTCACGAGCATTAGAGAAATCGGGCGACGCGTACTCCACGACTGCACTGCCATCGGCAAAGCGCACGGCAGCGTCGGCGCAGACCACGGCCACCTCGGCTGCAACAGGGCAAAGGCCCAGGTTAGGGCTAAAGGCTACACGCTTCGGGGCCCGCCACGATTGCCTCCCCCTTGCGTAGCGGTAATGTGGTGCGGGCAACGATATGGGATCGCGAGGACTCTCGCCGACCATCGCGTCAAGCATCAACGCAACATCGGTAACGGTGCGCCCCATCGGTCCGACCACGCACAACATGTCGTTTGGCAGCGAAGTGCTACGCGCCACGCGCCCCGGAGTCGGCCTTAACCCCACCACGGAACAAAATGAAGCCGGCTGCCGCAAGCTGTCACCAAGATCAGTACCGGTTGCCAACCATACCTGCCCTGAAGCAACGGCCGCGGCCGAGCCGCCAGACGAGCCGCCGGACGTGAGCCCGGTGTCCCACGGATTACGGGTCGCGCCAAACAATTCGTTGGTCGTATTGAGTCCGCCCGCCGAAGCAAATTCCGGTGTGTTGGATTTCGCCAAAACGATCGCGCCGCGGCGTTCGAGCGTCTCCACCAGGACGTCCGAGCGTTGCGGAACACGGTCTGCAAATAACGCAGAGCCATAGGTGCAGCGCACGCCCGCCACATCGGTCATGTCTTTGACCGCAACCGGCAGGCCGCACAACCAGCGGGGATCGCTGCGATGGCGGGAGTAATCCCGCTCCATGCCACGCGCCGCATTCAGGGCACGGTCGAAGCAGCGGATCGGAACCGCATTAATTGCCGCATCGGTTGCGTCGATACGGCGGATCGCAGCATTGACTAGTTCGACCGGCGACACCTTGCGCTGGCGCAGTAGATCGACCGCTTCTACAGCGGTTAGGCTCGTCAATTCGGTCGCGCCTGATGCGTCAGAGCAGGCCGTATTTTTTGGCACGCGCCGCGAAGCCATCATAACCAATGAATTTTTCAAAGTCGTCGACGCTTCCTATGACCTCGGGAATTTTGTTGAAATCGCGCCCGTCGCGAAATTGCGCGAGCGCCGACTTGACCCCGTGATACGCCGCATAAAGGCAGAAGCCGTAATAAAGCACGATATCGGCGCCAGCCTTTTCTTCCTCAGCAACCGAAACGCCCTTGAAATTCGTTACCATTACCTTGCCGTTAATCCGGCTTCTTACCTTGGCCAACCGGTCGGGCTTCATGCCGGCTGGAAATACCATGTCTGCACCTGCTTCCAGAAAGGCGTTCATCCGCTCTACTGCTTCGGACGGATCGCTGTAAAGCCAGGCAGCGTCGGTGCGAGCAATGATCATGAAATCAGGGTCCTCCCGTGCGTCGAGCGCTGCCTTTACGCGCGCGAGCATGTGATCAAGCGGTCGGATGACGCGCTCAAAATCGGTGTGCTTACCATGCACGTGGTCCTCGATATGGATTGCGGCAATGCCGGCGCGCTCGAATTCACGCACCGCGCGCCAGATGTTCGGCGGCTTGCTGAATCCGTCTTCAAAATCCGCGATCACCGGAATTCGAACTGCATCGACGACACATTGCGCGTGGGCGGCCATCTCGGGCAGGCTCAAAATGCCCACATCGGGTTGCCCGAGACGACTTGCGGCGCTGGTGTAACTGCCAACATATACAATCGGAAATCCCGCGTTCTCCACGAGTTTTGCGCTTACTGCATCGTAAACCCCCGGCACCGCGATTGTCTTGCCTGAGCCGAGCAATGCTTTTAGCGCTTTGCGCCTTTCCTTAGCAGTCATTTCATGCCCCTGATGAGACGCGCTACCCGCGCGCCTTGGCGAGCAGGTCGGAACGAATCACCTTGTCCCAATCGGGTAGCCGTTTCAAAGACCCGGCTTTGTACAAGATGTCCGCCTGTCCCTTTATATAGGCAGATAGCTCAGGCGTGATGTCCGGCACGACCTTCGGCAATTTGGCCATTTTGCTGATCATGGGCGGGCTGAGCGCCGTGTAGCCACTTTCGCGGTACATGCTGAGCAGTGCATCGACTACTCCGTCGGGGTTGTGTTCCCAGTATTCCACACCGTCAAGCCACGACTTCAAGAACGCATTTACCGTATCTGGAAACTTTTCCAGGAACGCGGTATTCACGACCAGGCAGGTCGGGTTGGCATCATAGGGGCCGAAACGCACCAGGACTTCGCCGATCTTTTCCTGCTCGCCGATCGTGAGATAAGGTTCGGGGCCCGCGAATGCATCGATGGATCCTGCAGCTAGCGCGGGAACCTGGTTCGCGGGTTGCAGGTTTACGATTCTGTAATCGCCCTCCTTGAGCCCGAGCTTGGGCCCGACCTGATGCACGAACACCGGCCCAGTGGTCGAGCCTACCGTGATTGACACGTTCTTACCCTTGAGGTCGGCGACGTTGTTGATGCCCGGCCGCGCCATCACGCCGACGGTGTCGCCGCCGAGCAGCACGAATGCAATCAGGGTAAAGTTACCGGTAGCCGCCCCGACGAAGAACGGCGTCAGGTTCATCGTTCCGAAATCGATCTTGCCAGCGAGCATCGCGTCGCGCACGCCACGGCCGTCAGCAAAGTTGAACGCCTCGACCTTGAGCCCGCGTTTCTCATAGATCTTTTTCCGCGCCCATACCACCGCCGCCGCGCCGGTAAATGTGTTCTGCAACCCGAAGCGTATAGGCTGTATCTGCTGCGCAGTTGCTGACGGCGCAAAGGGTGCCAGCGCCAGGCCTCCGAGTGTTTTAAGGACGGTGCGTCGCGATGCGTGATAAGCGCTGGTTCGAGTGTATCGAGTCGGTTTCTTGTCCATTGCAGTATCTCCTCGTTATGGTTCGGAATGAAGGCGACCTCTATCATTGTTTCCATCCAACTATCATGCCCCATCGGGCGACAGTGCGGCGCTCGATGGCCTGAAACACCACGCGTTCGAACAGCAGCCCCAGCGCGCCGATAACGAGCAACGCCGCAAGCATGACGCTGGAGTTAAGAAACTCTTTGGCATCAAAGATTATGCGCCCCAGCCCCCAACTGGGACTCGCCAGCAGCTCGCCGCCAATCACCGCAATCCAGGCACGCCCAAAAGAAAGGCGGACGCCCGTGATGATATAAGGCATCGACCCGGGGATGACAACTTTCCAAAAAAGCACGCGCTCGCCAGCACCCATCGATGACGCAGCGCGCAGCCATATCGGGCTGACCGAGCGTACGCCAGCCCAAACGTTGTAGATCATGGGGAACGTTGCCGCGTAAGTCACAACCACGATCATGGTCACGTCGCCGATCCCGAACCAGAGGATAAAGAGCGGCACCCAGGCCAACGAAGGGATCGGCATCAACACGGACACCAGCGGCATCCAGAACCGTTCCCACACACGAAACCGCGCCATCAGAATGCCCAGCGGTATGCCGATGAGACAGGCGAGAGACAAACCGAGCAGCACGCGACCGAGCGTCGATGCCGCGTTTTTAATCATGCTGCCATCAAGCGTGAGCTGCACGAGCGAGGTGCCGATCGCTTCAAGCGGGGGTGAGAGCGCCTGCGAAAAAAGTCCGCTGCGCGCAAATATTTCCCAAGCGATAAGCGTCACCACTACTCCGGCGGTACCCCGCCAGAAGCTTGTCCATGAGAATGACGATCCAGCGCTCATGCCGTCATCATGCCCCAGCGCACCACTGTGTAGGTTTCGAGGCGCTTGAACACCTGTTTCTCGAGCAACAGTCCGATGGCACCAATCATCGCTATACCCACAAGCATTACATCGGTAGCGAGAAACTCCTGCGCGCCAAAGATCATCCAGCCGAGCCCTTTAGAAACTGCGGTCAGCATTTCAACCGCAACCAGGATGCGCCAAGCTTGCGCCAACCCAAGCCGCATACCGGTGAAGATGTACGGCAAAGATGCCGGCAAGATCACCTTATAAAACATCTGTCGGTCGGTCGCACCCATCGACTCAGCCGCCCGAATCCAAATTTGCTTCACCGCTTTCACGCCTTTCCACGTGTTGATAATCACGGAGAATGACGAGGCAATACCGACCAGCAGCACTGCAGGTAAGTCGCCGAGTCCGAACCAGAGCACGAAGAGCGGCGCATAGGCGAGTCCCGGTATCGGGTACCCAATGCTGACGATCGGCAAGAATACATCCTCCACAAAACGGTAGCGCCCCATCGCGATCCCCAGCAAAACGCCGATCACAGCGGCCAGCAAAAAACCGAGGACCAGCCTGAGCAATGTTCCCTGAGTATTGACCCAAAGGATGCCGGATACGGTCAATCGCAGCAGAGCATCGAATACCGTAACCAGGCTGGGAAATAACTTGGGCGGATAAATCCCGGAACGGGCGACGATTTCCCAGAGCACGCCCAACACAAGAAACGGCACGAGTGTCCACGCAACGTCCACAGCTAACTGTTTCAAGCGACCCATTTGTTCCTGCGAGCTCCCTTGTTTGCTAAGCAGTAATACTCAGGTCCGCGTGCCTAAGCTCTTCAGCGATCAATGACACATATTCCTCAAAGGGTTGCGTTCTCGCGTCCATCTTCGCCTTGACAAAGTGGTTGAAGATGGACGCATAATGTTTCTTATAACACAGTAAAATTAGAACTTCGACTGCCTGTAGCCGTGAAGTTTTGTTGTTGCTAAAGCAAAAATATTTGCCGGCTCTTGCTGCAACGGATAGTCTCGGCGAAGCCGCTGCGATACCGCCAACGCATAGGGTGCAGCTTCGAACAGCTGCCCGTATAAGGCATCATCGAGCTGCAACCCCGCATGCTCGGCACATCGCTTGGCAAACTCGCGCACCGCGGCATCAACCGCTTTCGCATCCGTTGTTGTTGGAATACTGACGGCCGGCTTCGGCGTATCGATGACAAGCGGTGGCTTCAGTTCATGCCACGTAGTCGCCAGTTGATACGCGTGCGCGACGCGCAAGACGACCTCTTCAGCGAAGGGTCGCGCAGCAATTTGCATGCCGAGCGGTAATCCAGTTTCGCTAAAACCGATACATACCGATGCGGCTGGGGAACCGGTGACATTGAATGGATTGTAAATATTCGGTTTTCGCCAGAAATCCGTTGAACGATGCTCATCCAGGCGCGGCGCGGGGCCTGCCCCTGCGGTGACAAAGGCATCGTATCTTCGATACAGCGGCTCCATACCAGCCAATATCCTCCGTCGTTCGCGCTGCGCCTGCACGTAGTCCGATGCCTGCAGTAGACAACACCCCAATATCCGAGCCCGGAAATCGAAGCCAAAGTCGGACGCGCGCTTCTGCAGATAGGGCTGATAGACGGCAAAGGTCTCCGGACCCGAAATGGCTGTCTTAACGTCGCGAAAGTGCTGCAGTGTGGGCAGCCTCGCGTCCTCGATCACCGCGCCAAGGTCGGACAACACCGATAACGCCACATCCATCGCCTTGCATAGCTCCTGACTCGACGGGGCATCCTCTTCCCAAAAGTGCCTAATGACACCAATGCGCAGCCCTCTGATTTCTTCTCTCGCACCCAGCTGATAGTTCGGGATAGGCGTTTCAACGCTCGCCGGATCGTTCTCATCAAAGCCAACTATTACTTGGAGCAAGAATGCGCAGTCCTCCGCCGTTCGGGCCATTGGACCGCAGTGATCAAACGAAAACGAATTAGGCATCACTCCGGCTCGGCTCACCAAACCATACGTTGGCTTCAGACCTGTAATCCCACACAGCGACGCGGGAGTCCGGATAGAACCACCGGTATCGCTGCCGAGAGCGCCGAGTACAAGACCTGCTGCCAAAGCCGCGGCAGAGCCACTGCTAGATCCACCTGTAAAGTGTGCAAGGTTCCATGGATTTCTTGCTGGTGGCCAGGGTAAATCGCAAGATGGGCCGCCCCAAGCAAACTCATGGGTAGCGAGCTTTCCCACGATGATGGCACCCGTGTTGCGCAGCTTTGAAACCACTGTCGCATCTCTTGAGGGAACATATGTCGAGAAGATTCTTGAATTGCCCGTCGTGCGTATACCAGCTGTCTCAAAAATATCCTTAATGCCAATCGGTATGCCATGAAGCGGCCCACGGTATCTCCTGGCAACAATCTCCTTCTCTGCGGCTTTCGCCTGCTTCCGTGCGAGATCAGCGGTGACAGTAATAAACGCGTCCACCTTGGGATTTAGTATCTCGATGCGAACGAGTATCGATTCGATGAGTTCAACTGGCGACAGCTTCCTCTTCTTAATTAGTGCCGCAACCGCAGCAATACTAAGATGATGCAAGTCATCGTTCATCGGATACATTCTTCATAAATAAGACCGCAATGACCCTCGCAGACAAGCGCAGGCGATTACCCAAGCTCACTGAGCTGACCGATTTTTTGTGCCAGGTGCATTGATACTCTACTGCATTACCTGTGGTTGCTCTAGCCTGAATTTCCACGGCCCAAGGTTAGGCTAACACAGCTGGGTTCGCGAGATCGTTTCTTTCCCTCCACATGCATTTACATTTATCGGGCTTGCGTTAACCGATGGTGCGCCTACGGGAGGTGGTGGCTTTCTCGTGGGTGCGCGTTTCTTACTTGCAGGGCGCATGGTGCTGCCACGGGGTGCGCGTCAAATCCAGTATCCATGGGGCTTTTCAGCCGACAAGGGATTGTGGCGCCACCCCCCAAGTCTTGTATCGCGGTAGGAGCCTATATACAATATTTAGGTCACTAAGGCGGCCCATGGAGGAGTTATGTTAGATGTGGTTATCCGCGGAGGTCAGGTTGTAACGCCTTGCGGAGTTCAATTCTTGGATATCGCAATTCAGGGAGAAAAGGTGGCAATGCTTGCGGTGCCGGGAGCCCAGGATATTGTCGGTGCGGCTCGTGTAATCGACGCAACGGGAAAAATAATAATACCAGGTGGTATTGATCCGCACATCCACTGCAATTGGCCATCGCCGCCAGATCCTGAAGGAGGGCCGCAGCGCTTCAGCGCGCCCCCGCTTCTTGTCAGTCGAGCAGCGCTTTTTGGGGGCACCACGACCCTCATTGATTTTGCGATCTGGAACCCAGGGGAAACGCTCTCTCGGACTATTGAGAGGCGAGATAAGGACTGGCATGGCCAGTGTCATTGTGACTACGCGTACCATGTGATGCTGCAAGGGCAAATTCCTCCCCGGATCCTGGAAGAACTTCCGGAAACGATACGAAGCGGATTTCCAACCATAAAAATTTACACTACCAATGGCCGCCCTGGGCGCGAAGGACGCAAAATTGGTTATGGTGACATTTGGGAAATCCTGAAAGTCGTCGCTAAGTGTGGTGGTGTCACAGCCATTCATGCCGAGGAGGACGATCTCGTCATGCACATGTACGACAAACTTATTCGTGAGGGACGGGTGGGCTTCGAACACATGGCAGAAGTACACAGCGCCCTTTCAGAAGATCTATCTTTTCGTCACATTATTCGATTAGCGGAAAATGTCGATGGCGCATCACTTTATATGATGCATGTAAGTGCCGCGGGAGGCATTAAGGCCATAGAAGAGTCGAGAGCTAGGGGATATCCCATTTACGGTGAGACGCTGCCTCATTTCATGTTTTACACGAGCGAGGACTATCGTCGCGTAAACGGACAAATCTATCACACGTATCCATCTCTCAAGAGCGAAGAGGACAGGCTAACGCTGTGGAGCGGGACGACCTCCGGGGCAATCAGCACCATTGCTACTGACGGAATTTGCACGCCACTCTGCATAAAAGTTCAAGGCCACAGGATTGACGATACCACGGGTGGTCATGCTGGTGTCGAACCCCGCGTAAGCGTTATGTATACAGAGACAGTGGTCAAACGCGGATATTCGCTTGAGCGATTTGTCGCGCTCGTATCCGGAAATGCCGCTAGGATAATGGGTCTCTATCCACGCAAAGGCGCAATCGCGGCTGGAAGCGATGCAGACTTGGTTATTTTTGACCCCCAAGCTAGCCGCAGACTGAGTCATGCCGATCTACACGAAGCCGATTACAGTCCCTGGGAAGGTTATGAAGTGGCCGGCTGGCCCGCTGTGACGCTATTGCGAGGAAAAGTGGTCGTCGACAACGGCTTGTTCCATGGCGATCCCATGCAAGGCCAACGTATTGCGCGCAAGATCGCCGATGAGATTGTTAGTGGACCCACGTGTTAGCGTGCTGGGGGTTCCGCGCCGACGAATGGGAAGATGGACGTTAAGCGAATCGAATAATCCGGCATGTCTCCGTCGGATCGAGTCGTAATTCACTTATGGCTTGGCTGGACCGAAGCCACGCTCGTAGCGCGGCCCGTCATACTTACCATCTTCCGTTATAACGTTGCCGATTGAATGGCTTGTATAGCCCACCTATACGAGTAGCCTCACACCACCTTTTCTTAGCCGTTCCGCGTGTGCAAAAAACATGTACGCAATCGCCGTTTTGGTGTCCCTCTGGATCTTAGAGGTCTCGCATCGAACGTTTCTCGCCAATAGAGTCAAAAAGAAGCTCGCGCTTTGCTCAACAGGTCTGGCCGGATTGCTTCTCGCCAATTTGGTAGACTCCTCAGCTGGCCATGCGCCATGGCAAGGTTTGCCTGCTCTTCGATATATTTGACCACATCCGATGTAATGTCGGGCTGTACCTCAATTAGGTCAACCAACTTCTCCATCATGCTTTCCGTAAGGGCGGTGTTTCCATCCTTTCGGTAGATCGCAAGCAACGTCTTCGCTGCAGCACTTCGGTTTTTTTCCCAGAACATTACTCCGTCCAGCCATGATTTGAGAAAGGCGACAACGGTATCTGGATATTTATCCACGAACGAAGCGCTCGCTACTAAGCACGTTGGATTTAGATCGTACTTTCCAAACCGAAGCAAAACCCTACCAATATTTTCTGCCTCTCCAACAATGAGATATGGCTCCGGTCCGACGAATGCATCAATCGAACCAGCGGAGAGGGCCGCCACTTGGTTAGCCGGGACAATATTGATTAGCCGATAGCCACCAGGTTTTAACTCAAAGGATGGTGCCACTTTGTCCGTAAAGATATTGGCCAATGCCGATCCCAATGTGACCGACACATTCTTCCCCTTGAGGTCGCTCACTGAGGTAATCGCGGAGTTCTTTCCGACCATCAAACCGGTGGTGTTACCACCCAACATCGCCATTGCGATCAACGATAATCGGCTGACCGAAGCACCGACAAGGAACGGCGTGAGATTCATTGTGCCCATGTCGATCCTACCCCCAACAAGTGCGTCTCTTACTGCCCTTCCGTCGGGAAATTGGAAAGACTCAACGTGAAGCCGCTGACGTTCGTATACGCGATTGTAGGCCCACACCAAGCCAAGTGCGCCCGCAACGGTCGTCTGCAATCCGAAACGAATAGATTGAAAACCTTGTTGAGCCTGGGCCCTTTGCGTAATCGCCCCTAGATATGAGCCGAACGCAAGTGTTGCAGTCGACAAAGCTCCCAACTTCCGAAGCGCCAACCGCCGAGAAGTTTTCGGTTTCTCTTTTTTAGTAATGAACCATTTCATGCGCAACCCCTAGCTAGGGATAAAGGATAGAAAATTCAACGGCACCTCCGAAACTATATCCGAGCCTGGCAGACACAGTCAATCGTCGCAAATCTCATGCAGAAGGCCACGAAATACGGTCAGAATCGCGACTCGGTCACTGCCTGTGGCCACGAGGCTGGCCGCTTTGGGCGGGTTGGTGGCCACAGGCACGAGTCGCCCCAAGACGAGCGAAAGGATTTTATCCCAGGCCGGAGTCGTCGTGATATGTCCCTTGCTATGAAACGTCTGCGTGATCGCAGCGAGATAGATCTTCAATTCCGGCACGTAATCGGGCGTCACGGCCATATGCGCGAGCGTACGGCGGATCACTTCATCGGACACGGTATAACCTTGCGACATGTAACAATTCCTCACGATGGTAGTGCAACAAGAGCACGGCCTTCCGTATGGCCGACACTTTTTCCAGATCGCACGACCGATCAATGCTGCAGGTGCCCCAGCAACTCACGCTGCGCGGCGACAAACTCCGCCGACAGTACGTCGCGCGGGCGCGGAAGGTCGAGCCGCAACTGCGCCTTTACCGTCCCTGGATGCGCCGCCAGCACCAAGATCTGATCCGCAAGATAGACCGCCTCTGCAACATTGTGCGTGACGTAAACTACGGTCTTCTTCGTCTCCTGCCATACTTCGATAAGCTGCTTCTGCATCTCGTCGCGCGTCATCGCATCAAGCGCCGCAAACGGCTCATCCATGAGCAACACCGCCGGGTTGTAGGCCAGCGCGCGCGCGATCGCTACCCGTTGCTGCATTCCGCCCGAGAGCTGGTGTGGAAAGCTGTCAGCGAATTTGTCAAGCTTCACCAGCCGCAAGAACCTGGACGCGGTCTCGCGTCGTTCAGCTTCTGATACACCATGCATTTCGAGTCCAAATTCGACGTTTCGCCGCGCCGTACGCCACGGAAATAACTGAGCAAAGTCTTGAAACACTACGCCGCGATCCTGTCCGCCCCCGACGACCGGCTTACCACTAATCAGGATCTCTCCCTTGGTTGGCCGGAGGAATCCGGCGAGCATATTGAGTATCGTAGTCTTGCCACATCCGCTCGGGCCAAGGATGCACAGAAACTCTGAATCGGTGACGGCGAAGCTCACATTATCGACCGCTAGTACGCTGCCCTTCTCGCCTTCATACGCAAAGGTAATGTTGCGCACCTCGATGGACTGATTCATCTCCGCCTTTGACACCGGATTAATTGACATTTACTCACGCTACATTATTATAATGATATGATCAACATTTGGCACGATTAACCTGTCACCGACCATTCAATGTTGAACTGCGCGCCCGACGAAAGCGTCCTATGAAAGCAGCGCAATTCCACAAACACGGTGGACCGGAAGTTCTTGTCTATGAGGATGTTCCTGATAAGGTTGCCGGTCCTGGTGAAGTTGTGGTGCGAGTGCGTGCCTGCGGCGTAAACGGACGCGATCTATGGACTCGCCAAGGATCGCCGAACCACGTCGTCCAGCTGCCTCACATACTCGGATGCGAAATCGCCGGCGAAGTCGCCGAGCTCGGGCCAGGCGTGACCGGAATCAAGGTGAAGGATCGTGTGGCGGTTCATCCTGGGATCTCGTGCGGTTCATGCTGGGCGTGCACATCCGGACAGGACAACCTCTGCCCTGACTACACCATCGTCGGCTCGAGCTGGGCGCACGGCGGTTATGCGGAGCTTGCCAAGGTACCGGCGGCGAATATTATTCCTTTGCCGGAAACGCTGAGTTTTGAACAGGCCGCAGCCGTACTGCTGGTGTTCCTCACAGCGTGGCACATGCTGATCACACGCGCGCAAGTGCGTCCTGGCGAAAAGATTGTGATTCTCGCGGCAGGTAGCGGGGTCGGTGCTGCAGCAGTGCAAATCGCAAGACTGTGCGGAGCCTACGTAATCGCAGCGGCTGGCAGCGAAGCGAAACTGCACCGCGCACGCGAGCTCGGTGCCGATGCATGTATTAACTACCGCGAGCAGGATTTCATGGAGATTGCGCGGGAGCTCACCGGCGGTCGCGGTGTCGACTGCGTGTTCGAAACTGTCGGAGCTGATACATGGCAAAAGAGTCTCAAGAGTCTACGCCGCGGTGGGCGCATCGTCACGTGCGGTACTACGAGCGGCGCGTTTGTCGAGCAGGACATCCGCTTTCTGTACCGCCAGCACCTCACCGTCATCGGTTCATCTATGGGAACTCGGCGCGAGTTGCGCGCAATCATCGAACTCGTAACGCAGGGAAAGCTTAAGCCCACTCTCCACCGTACGCTCTCGCTCAAGGACGCGTCCGAAGCGCACCGCATCCTTGCGGGCCGCGAGCAATTCGGCAAAGTGGTTCTAACCCCTTAACGCACCTTAACGCAGGAGACCCGCAAATGAATCAATTCGAAAATAACAGACGCCGGCTGCTCGCGCTCATCAGCGGAGCGACGGTTACCGCTGGCTGGCCGATGCGATCCGCATACGCCGCGCCGAATGATCCACTCTCGATGGGTTACCCGGCAAACCTCATAGGAGTAGTCGCCATCATCGCTGAAGAGGAGAAGATGTTCGACAAAGCCGGCGCGCGGGTGTCGTTCCATAAATTCAACTCGGGCGTCGCAGTGCGCGATGCGATGGTATCCGGGCGCGTCGAGCTAGGCATCATGAATACAACGCCATTCGTAATCGGGGTCGCAAAAGGCGAACTGTCGGGACTCGCAGTTGCCGCCTATGCCGGCCGCATTATTATGGTTGTTGCGCGCAAAGACAGCGGTATCAACACTGTGGCTAACCTGAAAGGAAAAAAAGTGGGCTCGCAGATCGGCTCCGGCACTGACCACGTCTTCCAGAACAAGATACTGCCAAAGTTCGGGTTGAAAGTTAGTGACGTACAAATCGTGAATGTCAAATTCGCCGAGCATGTTTCGGCTTTGGCCAGTGGTTCGGTTGACGCGTACGCGGGCACCGAGCCGTACTCCTCGGTCGCAGAGTACGAAGGTATTGGCCGCGTGATCGTCGACTATGGGCAGTTCGATCTGTCTCCCATCATCCTCGCCGTAAACCGATCGGTGTTTGAGCAGAAGCGCGAGGCGGTGGTTACGATGCTCAAAGGCTGGCTGGAAACCGTCAGGTTTGTGCAAGAGCAACCGGCGCGCGCTAGCAGTATTATCTGGAAATACTATACGGCCCAAGGCTACATCTCGCCTGAGCCGGTGTTCAGAACCATATTAAGTCGCTTGGTCCTTACGCCTGATTACGTGCCCGAACTAAAGGGCTATCTGATCGAGCAGGCACAAATTCTCCTCGACAAGAAACAAATTAGCCACATGCCCGACTGGGACAAGGAGCTGTTACGTGAGCCCATCGCGCAAGCACGCAGACTCATAAAATGAGCGGTTTGGCCATTCGCAAGCGGGCCACGCGAAAAAGCGTGATTAAGCAATGCGAGGTGTTCTTCGACAGCGAAGGAATCGAGCTTGTTGCCGACTATCGCGTCCCTGCCAGTATCAAGCGTGGGCACATTACCTGGTTGATTAGAGCTTTATGAAGACAATGACGTCTCAGTAGGTCTATGCGAATTTGCATTTCCCGGCCCGAACGAGGTTCAACCGAGTAGGAGACATTATGAATCGATCAACATTGTCGCGACGTTTGTTTTTGTCCTGCGCTGGCGCAGCCGTGATCGGGGCGGCGTGGCCGCCGAAATCGAGTTTCGCTCAGGGTGCGAAGGAAGTGCGGATTGCCTACGGCTCGACGGTTGCCTGGGCAGTTGACGTGATCGCCATTGAGGAGAAACTCTACGAGAAAGCGGGGCTCAGGGTCAGAGTAAGACCCCTTGAGTCCGGCAAAGCGATCCGCGATGCGATGGTGGCGGGCGCGGTGGACATCGGCCCGATGGCCGCTACGCCATTCGTTATCGGTGCCGCCAAGAGCGATCTGGTGGGCGTCGTCGTTACCAGCTACTTCGGCTCGATCAATCTGGTGCAAGTGCGATACGACTCCCCGATTCAGAACGTCAAAGACCTGCGTGGAAAGAAGGTCGGCACGCAGGTGGGCTCGCTTACACACAGCGTATTGGTGGAGAAGCTCGCGCCGGCATATGGGCTAAAGCCGGGCAATTACGAGATCATCAATATCGGCAACAACGGGCTAGTGCCGGCGCTCGTCGCAGGCACGGTGGACGCAGTGACCAGCTTAGAACCCTATGCGGGCATGGCCGAGCACGAGAAAATCGCACGCACGCTGACTGATTTCGCCCCGTTTGACTTAATGCCGACGCTGTTGGTGGTGCGCGGGTCGTATCTTGATCAAAATGAGGCCGAGGTGGTAGGCGTGCTTAAGGCGTGGCTCGCCGCCGAGAAGGTCTTCCACACTGACCGCGCTAGGACTGTTGCGATCGTACGGCGCAAATATGAGACGCAAGGCTACGCGATTCCGCCCACAGTATTGGCGCGGGCGCTGGAACGGCTGCGAGTGCAGCCGGACATCACCGGGGAGTTGCGTGTATACCTCTCAGAACAGGCCGAAACCCTCAGGCGCGCTGGAACTATATCTCAACTGCCAGACTGGAATCGGAGCCTACGTCCCGATTTGCTCAGGAAGGCGCGCGGACAGTTATAGAAGGGCGCATAAGGCGAACGTAACCACAGGGAGGTCAAAATATGAAAGAACGTCAGATTGAGTTCTACAGCGAGGGCATTCTGCTCTCGGCGGTATACCGCGTTCCGTCCGGGATGAAGCGCCGCGCGCGATGGCCCGGGATTGTCTGCTGTCACGGCTATTCCGGCAATAAGGACATCCACACCGCAAAAGCGGCGATCGCGCTCAGCCGAGCCGGTTACGTGACGCTGTGCTTCGACCATCGCGGATTCGGCAAGAGCGCCGGCACGCCGGGGCGCATGATCCCGATGGAGCAGGTCAACGACATCCGCGATGCGCTCACCTATCTCGGCGCGCAGGCTGAGGTCGATCCTGAGTTGCTCGGGCTTTGGGGCCAAAGCTGGGGGGGGGCCAACGTTACCCATGTAGCCGCGATCGACCCGCGCGTCAAATGCACGGTAAGTTTGTCCGGGATCGGCGACGGCGAGCGCTGGCTGCGCAGCATACGGAACTACGCTCAATGGCGCGCATTCCTTAAGCGCGTTGAAACTGACCGAGTGCAGCGTGTGCGCACGGGAAAATCTGAGGAGGTCGATCTGTTCGAAATCATGGCGCCCGACCCCGCGACCGAACAGTACTATAATGCTGCCCGCAGCAAGCACCCGAAATGGGTTTGGCAGCGGCCTCTCGAGACCGCGGACGCGACTATGTCGTTCAAGCCGGTGGAACTCGCGCATCGCATTGCACCACGCGCCATCATGTTCATGCACACTGAGGGTGACTATCTGGTGCCGATGGAGGAATCGATCAGCATGTACGACGCAGCGCTCGAACCAAAGCGGCTCCGGATCTTTCGGGGTGTCTCGCACCAGGACGCCTACCACGAGCCGGTGCACGGACAAATCATGGCGGAAGCCATAGCTTGGTATAAGCACCACCTGTCGCGCGACGAACGACTGCGTACAATTTGCCGCCGCAGCGCAGGCTCTAGCGTGGAGCGAGCCCCGACCGATCGCTAACCTAGACGTAGGAGAAAACAGTGAAAGCAGAGAACATCGTTCGCAAGGAACATTTCATTGCCGTAACGGAACAGCTTGCGGCGTTCATTGCGCGGGCACGATTCGAGGACCTGCCACGCGAGGTAGTACAGCTCTCCAAGAACTCGATTCTCGACACCATAGGCGTGGCGCTCGCGGGCGCAGTGGAGCCCGGTGCGCGCATGCTCAGTCTTTATGTAAATCAGAATGGCGGGAAAGCCGTTTGCTCATTGATAGGCCAGAAATCGAAGAGTTCGCCACGCAACGCGGCGCTTGCGAACGGCATGTCCTCGCATATGCTGGGATTCAGCGATCTATCCGTTACGCCAGTAGTGCACCCGTCGATCTCGGTGCTGCCCGCGGTGCTCTCGCTCGCGGAAGCGCACGGCGCATCCGGCCAGGATGTCATTACGTCCCACGTGCTCGGAGTTGAACTTGCGTGCAAGCTGGGAGAAGTCGTCGGCTCCGATTTCAATAGAAAGGGATGGCATTCATGCTCTGTGCTGGGCGGCTTCGGCGCCACGGCAGGCGCGGCCCACGTACTCGGACTCGATACCTCGAAGACAGCCAACGCGCTTGGACTCGCTGGCATGCAAACCGCCGGCATCAAAGCTGGCATGGGCACGATGGCCAAAGCATACGGCGCAGGCCGCGCTGCGGAAAATGGAGTGATCGCGGCTGAGCTATCCCAGATGGGGTTCACTGGTCCAACGACCGTGATCGAAGGCCTTGATGGTTTCCTGCAAACCTTCGGCGACGGCGCAAACGGCGATCGTCTGATGGATACTTTCGCCAAGCCCTACCATTTCGTCTCTCCCGGCATCACGTTAAAGCCGTACCCGAGCTGCACGTGTTCGCACACCTCGATCAGCGCAATACTGACGTTACGCAAGCAGCACAACATCGCGCCTGATGACGTGGCCGAGGTCGAATGCAGCGTGAGCCCAGCCGTCGCCAACTATCTCAAATTTCCGCGACCACAAAATGCACTCGAGGCCAAGTACAGCCTCCAGTTCTGCGTGGCGTCGGCGCTGATCGACGGCAGCGTTGGAATCAAAACTTTTGCCGATGCCCGTATCGGCGATCCACGATTGGCGGCACTGCTGCAACGCGTCAAAATGACGATCTCTCCAGAGCTTGCGGCGCTCGGCTTTAACCCCGATATCGCGCCCTTCGGCTCGCGCGTAAAGATACGGCTGAAGGACGGTCGGGAGTTTTTCCGCCGCCAGGACAAGGGGCCATGGGAACCGGAGACCGCGCCTTCTTGGAATGACTTATTGCCAAAATATCGGACTTGCACCACACTCGTGCTCGACACGCAGCGCATTGAAGAAACGATCGCCATCATCGACGATCTGGAAAACCAGAAGGACGTCACGCGTCTCATGGATCTGATACGCGGCTGAGCCAGTGGCCGGTCACACTTTCTAACCCAGAAGGAACATCCTATATGTCCGCAACACAGAAAACACAATACGTCTACGCGCTCGACAAGATGAATCAGCAGGTCGTCCACGGCGAGGTCTCCACGTCTAAAGGTGCCGCGGCATCGGGTGAACGTATGCACGTCGGGCTGGTGCACAAAGCGCGCGGTACCGGATCGCGGCCGCACAGTCATCCGAACGAGCAATTCAATTTCGTGCTGCAGGGTACGCTGCAGGCCGAAATCGACGGCAAGACCTATCTTGTCCCGAAGGGCAGCGTGATTCATATTCCGGCGAACACGGTGCACAGCATTATCGCAACGCCAGAAGAGGACGTGATTTTCTACGTTTGCAAGGATACTCGGCATTCGCTCGGCAACGTCATCGCAGCCGACGGCAAGTACGACGGGCCGCGCTACGAACCGGGGTTCGGTCCGGCGGCGTCACAAAAGTAGCTTGTCGACCCGGTAAGAACGCAGCACAGATTGAGGAAGTTGATGATGAGAGCTGCAATCGTTAGCGTTGCCATTGCTGCGCTTTTTTCCGCTGTGACGAGTGTCCATGGTCGGGAGCAGGCACGCGACGCCTATCCGGACAAGCCGATACGTTTCGTTGTGCCGTTTGTAGCTGGCGGATCCTACGATGTAGTGGCACGATTACTAGGCATGAATCTCTCCGAGGTTTTGGGACAGCGAATTGTCGTGGATAATCGGCCTGGTGCTGGAGGGTTGATCGGCACGAAAATAATCAAAGAGGCAGCGGGAGATGGTTATACGCTCGGGATGTTTGGCAACCCCCAAACGATTTCCGTGAACGTTAACCCTAATACCGATTACGACATCGAGAAGGATTTCACGCCCATCGCGCCGCTTGCGGTGTTAACCAACGTTCTTGTGATACATGGTTCTGTCCCGGCGCATTCATTGAAAGAGTTCATAGCGCTGGCAAAATCCAAGCCGGGGCAGTTCAATTACGGTTCCGGTGGTGTCGGCGCGACTACTCATCTTGCGGGAGAGCTGTTTAAGTCTCTTGCTGGAGTTCAACTTGTGCATGTTCCTTACAAAGGATCCGGGGTGGCGGTCACAGAGCTGTTGAGCGGCCAAGTCCAGTTCATGGTCCTAAATATGGTTCTGGCTCGTCCCCTCGTGGAATCAGGCAGGATCAGGGCACTCGCGGTTGCAAGCCCAAGGCGCTCGCCTTTTCTACCGGAAGTGCCTTCTACGAACGAAGCAGGACTAACAGGCTACGAGTTTAGTCAATGGTACGGCGTGGTCGCGCCTGCGAAATTGCCAGGAAAAATCGTCAATCAGTTGAATCGTGAAATCACGAAAATCGTTCAATCATCAGGGTTTAAGAAGGGCTTAATGCGTCAGGGCGCCGAGCCGATGAGTTCCGACGCAGACACTCTGGCCCGATTCATCAAGTCGGATGTAGCCAAGTACCGCAAGATCGTCAAGGAACAACACATCCTGGCCAATTAGAAAGGCGGCTATGCCTAGATAAAGACCGATTGGTTGAGAGTGTACTGACAAGTGTATTGTCGTTAGCGTCCATGAATCTAATACCCGGCTAAGCCAACGCATAATCACACTTTTTAGCCCGAGAGGAGCATTCCAATGTCCGCAATACAGGAAACACAATACGTCTACGCGCTCGACAAGATGAATCAGCAGGTCGTCCACGGCGAGGTTTCCACGTCTAAAGGCGCTGCAGTATCGGGTGAACGTATGCATGTGGGCCTGGTACACAAGGCTCGTGGCACCGGATCGCGGCCGCACAGTCATCCGAACGAGCAATTCAACTTCGTGCTGCAAGGTACGCTGCAGGCTGAAATCGATGGCAAGACCTATCTTGTCCCGAAGGGCAGTGTGATTCATATTCCGGCAAACAAGGTACACAGCATTATTGCGACTCCCGAAGAGGACGTGATCTTTTATGTTTGCAAGGACACTCGGCACTCTCTCGGCAATGCCATCGCGGCTGATGGCAAGTATGACGGGCCGCGCTACGAACCAGGGTTTGGTCCGGCCGCATCAAAAAGTAGCTTGTCGACCCGGCAGGAACGCAGCACAGGTTGAAGAGGTTGATGATGGCACTGACGAATTCCGAACGTTTATATCCGATAATTGTTGGAATGGCGGCGCTGTGTATTGCAGCGAGTCCCATTGCCGCGCACGCGCAATCCGTCGGTTATCCCTCGAAGCCGATTCGATGGATCGTCCCTCAAGCCCCAGGAACGAGCAACGACATCCTCACCCGCTTCGTCGCAAAGAAATTGTCGGAGGTCATAGGCCAATCGGTAGTGGTTGAAAATCGCGCGGGAGGGGGCGGCACGGTCGGTACGGACTTCGTAGCCAAAGCGGCTCCCGACGGCCAAACCATACTCATGGGGAACTTCTCGACTCATGCGGTAAATCCTGCGCTGTACCGAAAGCTGCCTTACGATGCCGTGAGCGATTTCGCGCCGATAACGCTGGTAGCCACGTATAGCCATATGCTAGCGGTGCATCCTTCGCTACCGGCCAAGACCGTAAAAGAGCTCATCCAGTTCGCGAAACGCAGACCCGGAGAGATCAACTACGCCACCGCGGGCAACGGCAGTGCGCAGCACCTGGCGGGGGAACTGTTCAAGAGCATAGCTGGTGTCGACCTTACGCACGTACCGTACAAGGGTGGTGGCCCGGGCATGACGGCGCTCATGGGCGGTGAGGTCGCGGTGATGTTCCCGACCACGGGCCTCGTATTGCCCCACGCCAAGGCAGGCAAGGTGCGGTTGCTCGCAGTAACAAGCCGAACGCGGGTCGATGCCGCCCCGGAAGTGCCCACGCTGTCCGAAAGCGGTGTCGCGGGATACGAGCTTACCGGCTGGCTGGGCGCGCTGGCACCGGCAAAGACGCATCCAGCGACTGTGGGGAAGCTGAACACAGAGATCGTCAGGATCGTCCAGGCACCGGACACGCGCACCACCCTTGCCGCGTACGGGCTGACGACGACGAGCAGCACGCCTGATCAGTTTGCTCAGCTCATCAAGTCGGAGATCGTTAAGTGGACCAAGCTCGCGCAAAAAACGGGCATCCACGCGGAATGAGGCATGAAGTGTCGTTGTCGCTCCGCGAGGGTTAGGAGGACTTTGACGATGGGTGACGACAAGCTCAGTTACGAAGATCTATTGCGGATCATCAAGTTGATTGAGTCCTCTTCGCATTTTACCGAATTACATCTGAAAGTCGGAAGCGTTGAGGTTGATCTGCGGAGAGGCTGTCGGTTACCACCCTCGTGCGATAACGAGTCGGATTCCGGCCCTAGCGGGCAAACGCGTTCGGTAGCTATGGGGGTGGAATTGCCACAGGCGCATGATCAGCGAACGCAGAGGGTAGCTGAAACGGACGAATTGCTCGCCTGCTGCAGCTGACGCAGCCGGAACCGTTTTCGGAACGTTCCGGCTCTTACCGTCGCGAGGAAATTGGTGATGAGGAGAACGAATACAGAAATTTCGTTTCAGGCAATTGTTAGAGTGGCGGCGCTGTGTATTGCGGCGATTCCCATCGCCGTACAAGCGCAGTCTGTCAGTTATCCCTCGAAACCGATCCGACTCGTTGTGCCGTTCGCTGCGGGTGGCTCCACCGAGGTGCTCGCGCGTGTTGTGGGCCAGGAGCTGGGCGCGGCCGTGGGCCAGCCAATCGTGATTGATATCCGGCCTGGCGCTGGCGGGCAGATCGGGTCCGACATCGTGGCGCGCAGTGCACCGGACGGCTACACCATCCTAATGATTGCCGTTGGCCATGCAGTCAATCCGAGCTTATACCGCAAGCTTCCTTACGATACCGTGAAAGGCTTCGCTCCGATCACTTTGGTCGCCAACGTAGTGAACGCATTGGTTGTACATCCTGCGGTCGCAGCAACATCCACCAAGGAGCTGATCGCGCTGGCGAAAGCACAGCCGGGGACACTCAACTATGCTTCCGGCGGCATTGGCTCGGGCGCTTACCTCGCGGCGCAGCTATTTAACTACATAGCCAGGATTCACCTTGTGCATGTGCCATATAAGGGCGTTGGACAGGCGGTCCCAGACTTACTGGGAGGCAGAGTCCAGATCATGTTCCCCACGCTGCCGACGGTAATCCATTACTTAAAAGCGGAGCGGTTACGCGCACTCGCCGTCACGACGAAGGTGCGCTCACGGGCCGCCCCCGAGCTGCCGACGATCGCTGAGAGCGGGCTGCCTGGTTACGAGATGAGCCAATGGTTCGGGCTGCTCGCGCCGGCGCATACGCCCGCCTCGATCATCGGTAGGCTGAACGCCGAAGTCGGCAAGGTTATGAACATTCCAGATGTCCGCGAGCGGTTGGCAGCGCAGGGGGCCGATGCAGTGGCCACCACACCACAAGAGTTCGCCTTCTATATCAAGTCCGAAATGGGAAAATGGGCAAAAGTAATCAAGGCATCGGGTGAACTTCCCCATTAACAGTTTGTTGAACTTTTTGCATATTTTTTTGTGTGAAGTGCCGGTTTGATGAAGCGAGTGGTTAAAGCGATGCGGGAATTCGAGAAAAAGCACCGTTGGCCTTTGAGCTCGCGCCGCAGGATGCTGCATGCAATGCATTCCTAAGTCGAGATCGGGCGACGCGCATCGCTTTGCGCCCTGCTCTGACTTTTCCGATCGGCGCGATCGTGGACATTCTTTTTGCATTCAGGAAGGAGGCGGACCGGCAGGGACCATCACTCGGCGTGACATTCTGTGTGTATTAGGGGGCGCGACGCTGGCCGGAATCTGGCCTCGTGCTTGGGCAGCGTCGGTTGCAGGGCCAACCCGCGCACCTGCCGCCAGGTTAGCGGATGTAGCGTGTGGGTGGCGAATTCGCAATATGACGGAATCCGCCTGTTCCGTGCAGTCTTGTCCTCCACGCGATGGCAGTCGTGGTGACGTTCTCCAGGCACCGGACACGCGCACCACCCTTGCCACGTACGGGCTGACGACGACGAGCAACACGCCTGATCAATTTGCTCAGATTATCAAGTCGGAGATCGCTAAGTGGACCGAGCTCGCGCAAAAAATGGGCATCCACGCGGAATAAGGCATGAAGTGTGGTTGTCGCTCCGCGAGGGTTAGGAGAACTTTGACGATGGGTGACGACAAGCTCAGTTACGAAGATCTTATCGCTTATCGCTCGATCACCGGTGTGACTCGCTCGTCCGAGCCGATGACACGAGCAAAGAAATCACACACGTGCTCTGTCGATACGATAGCTAAAGGACGAGTTCAACCGCTCCGTGTACCATGCAACGCTCGTCTTTCCTCCGATTGAAAAGAGTAGATCATTCCTAAATCCATCCGTCACTGTACTAAAATTCACTCACTGCTCACGGAGGAAAGGTGATGAGAAAGGTCTACAATTTCAGCCCCGGCCCGGGCATGCTGCCGGACGAAGTCTTGGCCCAGATTCACGAGGAGATCTTCGATTGGCGCCACAGCGGCATGTCGGTCATGGAGATGAGCCATAGGGGCAAGGAATTCGCCACCATCTTCAGCGAGACCGAAGCAGCGCTTCGGTCTCTCCTTCGCATTTCCGACACGTATCACGTATTATTCCTTCAGGGCGGAGGGCATCTGCAGTTCTCCATGGTTCCGTTGAATCTTCTCGGGGACAAGACGACGGCCGATTACGTCAGTACAGGGTATTGGTCCGAGCGCGCGATGGAAGACGCGCGCCAATACTGCGCCGTTCGCATTGCAGCCACATCCGAGGACAAGTCCTATACTTATGCGCCGCAACCCGGCGAGTGGTCGATTAACCCGGATGCCGCCTACGTTCACTATGTCTCGAACGACACTGCAGCGGGTGTCGAATTCCATTGCACGCCGGACATCGGCGCCGTTCCCCTGGTCGCCGACATGTCCACGAACATTCTTTCAAAGCCGATCAACGTATCCAAGCACGCGTTGATCTACGCCTGCGCGCAAAAGAATATCGGCATAGCCGGGCTCACCGTGATCATCCTTTGCAAGGATCTCCTGGGAAAGGCGCTTCCCTTTACGCCGAGAATGCTCAACTACAAGGAGCATGCTGCCAATTCATCCATGTTCAACACGCCGTGCACCTTCGCCATTTACGTTGCAGGCCTCGTTCTCGACTGGATTGAGAAGAACGGTGGTTTGGCGGAAATGGGAAAGCGGCACCTCAGGATGTCCTCGCTGGTATACGATTTCCTGGACCGCAGCTCCCTTTTCATAAACCAGGTGCGCCGTTGCGACCGGTCTCGAATCAACATCCCGTTCACACTGGCCGACCCCGCTCTCGAAGATCGCTTCATCAAATTTACCGAAGACAACAGCTTGAAGCACCTCAGAGGCAATCTGGCGCTCGGCATGAGGGCTTCGATGTACAACGCGATGCCGCTTGCAGGCGCGGAAAAGCTCGTCTCGGTCATGCGGGAGTTTGAAAGAGCCCATGCGTAAAGGGATGCCCTTCCGGCTTTCATCGGGCTAAGCATCGCAGGCTGCGATCACCACTTCCGCAAGCACCCTTGCGCCCGCCGCCAAATCGTGCGGCTCTGCCTCTTCGAGCGCGCTGTGGCTCAGCCCCCTCTTGCACGGCACGAATATCATCCCCGTCGGCGCAATCTTCACGATCTCGCGCGAATCGTGCCCGGCCAGCGAGAAGATGCGCCTGCGGCTCAGCTGCAGCCGGTCCACGGCGGCTTCGATAAATTGCATCATCGGCTCGCCAAAATAAGCGCACGGCGCATTCGCGTTCTCGACCACTTCCACTGCGCAAGCGCCCCGGTGCCGGGCGCAGATCGCCGGCACGAGATCTCCGAGGCGCTTCATCGTCGCGTTCTCCGGATGGCGCAGGTCCACTGAAAACCGCACGCACCCCGGCACCACGAGCGGCGCGTTCGGCTCGAGACTGAAAGTGCCTATCGTAAGTCGTGCATCGCTCTCGTTCTCGAGTACCGAGGCCTCGAGCGCGCCGATGATTCTCACTGCGCCCAAAAGCGCATCCTTTCGTTCACTTTGACGTGCCGTTCCCCCGTGAGCCGCCTCGCCCAGCACCGTCACGATGAAGCTTCTCCGGCCCTGTATCCCGGTGACCACGCCTATTTGCGTCGCGTGCGCTTCCAGCTCGGGCCCCTGTTCGATGTGTGCCTCAAAGAAAGCGGTTATCGGGACCCCGAGCGACCGCATCCGTGCCTTCGGCAACGCCGCCAGCATGCGCGGCAGCACGTCGCGGACCCGCACGCCGTCGCGATCTTTGACGCACAGAATTTCGTCGACCGATCGCGTTCCTGCGAACGCTGCCGCGCCCATCTGCCCGGGGGAAAACCGCGCACCCTCTTCGTTTGTCCAGATCACCGCCTCGACAGAGCGCTTCGGCCGCACGCCGGCCTGCTGCATGGCTTCAATGACCTCGAGCGCCGCCACCACCCCGTACGCACCATCGAATTTGCCCCCGCCCGGGACCGTATCGATATGCGATCCCGCCATCACTGGGGGAAGTTCGGGATCTCGACCCGCATAGCGGATGAAGCAATTGCCGGCGTCATCCGCCAGCACCTCGGCCTGCAGAGACTCGGCCCACCGGGCGATAAGCCGACGGGCATCGATATCTGCCTCGCTCAGGGCCAACCGCGTGACGCCGCCATCAGGCATCGCACCATGGGTCGCAAGCTCCATAAGACGGCTCCAGAGCCTCTTCTCGTGGACGGCGGCTGCAGTGCGATCGGAGTCAGGACCGAATCGGCCCATCGATGTGGCTAGGGGCATTTGGGCATATAAGACGCGCGCGCGTCCCTCGTTCAAATCGGTTCTGAATGCTAGTCGACCTTGAGTCCCATCCTTTTGACAAGCTTGGCGTATTTCTCCGCCTCGCCCTTGATGAAGCGCGCGAAATCTGCAGGGGTGCTGCCGAAAACCTCGAACCCCAAGCCCTGCAGCCGAACCTGTACGGCCGGCACGGCCATCGCGGCCCGTATCTCCTTGTTCAGGACGGCCACCGTCTGCTGTGGCGTTCCTCGCGGCACGAAGACCCCATACCACGTCGTCACCTCATACCCGGGTAGCGTCTCGGCTACCGTGGGCAATTCCGGAAAGAGTGAAATCCGCTTCGCGCTGGTCACCGCGATGGCCCGAAGCTTTCCGGACCGGATGAACGGCAGAGCGGGAGGCAAGCCTGCGAACATGACACCCACACGGTTTGCAACCAAGTCTAGCAGGGCCGGCGGAGTTCCCTTGTAGGGTATGTGCGTCAGTTCGACATGCGCGATCTCGTCGAACAGCTCCGTGATGAGGTGGGTTCCGGTCCCGCTTCCGCCCGAAGCATAGTTGAACCGCTTCGGGTTCGCCTTGGCGAGCGCGATCAATTCGGCAATGGTCTTAACCCTCACGGCGGGCGCCACTACGACCGCATTCGGCACGGCACCTGTCGCCGTGACGGGCCAGAAGTCGGCAGGCCTGTATGGCAGCCGCCGGTACAATGCCTCGTTTATGGCGTGCGTGCTGATGTCGCCTAGAAACAACGTATAGCCGTCCGGGGACGCCTTCGCTGCCAGTTCTGCCGCAAGTATGCCGGTAGCGCCCGGCCTGTTGTCGACTACGACCTGGTGGCCCAGTCTGGCCGTAAGCTCCTGCGCGATGACCCTTACCAGTAGGTCGGAAGTGCCCGCCGGCGGATACCCGATGATCCACCTCAGCGACTTGTACGGGTAATCCCCGCCGTAACAGGATGTCACAAACTGGCTGAGGACGATGAGATGCGCCACAGCCCGCAGACTTTTTCCGCACCTGACACGACCCCACGTGCTGAATTTATCCCACATCATATTTACCTCAATCTTTCGATGACTTCATCGGTAGTCATGACATCGCCAAAAAACTGCCACACGTTGAGTAGAGATGCCATATGCTCCTCGTCCGTTCGCGCCGCATTGCCGTCCGACACCATGATCACATCCAGGTTCTTCATCATTGCGTCACGCGCGGTGCTTTCGCAGCACACGTTGGTCACCATGCCGCAGATCAACACCGTATCGATGCCACGAGCGCGCAGCTCGGACTCAAGATCATTCTGATCACCCGCAAAAGCGCTGTAGCGGTATTTCTGGTGCACGATGTCCATCGGCTCAGTCGCAAGTTCGTGCCACAACTCGTGCCCCGCACTGCCTTCTGTGAGCACCTCCCTCATCCGCTTTACAAATTCTTCGCTTCTGAGTCTGGGGTACGTCTTCCAGACCGGGGCTGATGGCCCATCCAACGTATTCTTGATCCAGATCACAGTCCCGCCAACTGTGCGAACGGCGGCGGCCAAACGGTTCACGTTGGGAACGACCTCGCGCGCGGTTGCGATGCTGCCCGGTCCATTGATATACGCATTCTGCAGGTCGACGACGAGCAGCGCCGTGTTTCTACCAGCCAGGGAATCGTATACATGCAGCTTTCCCCTTCTCTCCAGTATGCGAGCTACAATCGATTCAGGGTAATTCAACGCGTGCAAGGTGTTCTCCCCAATCGCTCCTCAGACAATCGTACCGGGCAGAAGCGAATAGCAGTAGTGGGCTATCTCGCCCGGTCTCGTGAACCAAACCTGGTCGTGGTCCGGATGCTGCAGACAGTGCTGCAGCGCGCGCCTTATCGGCCGCAGGCGGAACGGCTGCCCTGCTATGAAGGTGTGAAGCGCGATGCCGCAGACTAACGGAGGAGAACTTATGCTTTGCCGCAGCATCTGGTCAAACTGATCCACGATCATGTCGGCGAATTCGCGCGCTCCCTGCTGCCTGTGGGCAATCGCGTAAGCATCGTTAACCTCGGCTGGATACGGCATTGCAAGTATCTTTCCGGCCCTGGTGTTCATCCATATTGGCTGATCGTCCGCCGCCCAGTTCATGAGGTACAGATAGCCCTGCTCCTTTAGCAAATCGGGCGTCACGAACGATTCCGGCCCGCCGCCCAGCCAGCCGCAGGGTCTGCTTCCTTCGTTCTTCTCTATGATCTCGGTGGCCTCTCGTATCAGGCATGCTTCGTCGTACTCCCAATAATTGCGCTGATGCTCTGAGTTCGTTCGTCCGTGCCCGACGATCTCGTCACCTCGCTCGCGGATCCGCGAGAATATTTGCGGGCACGTTCCATAGAGCCAGGCATTGACGTTGTGTGCAGCCGGCAATCCCAACTCGTCCAGCATCTTGAATATGCGCCAGACGCCCACTCGGTTGCCGTAGTCGCGCCATGCGTAGTTACGATGCGTCTGCCGGGCTTTGATGAACGCAAAATCGGAACCGATACCTTTGCGATATGCGAAGAGCTCGATATTTATGGCGACATAAAAAGCCAGCCTCTTGTTGGCGGGCCAGCTGAAATCCGTTCGAGACACGATCGCAGAGGTGTTGTACTACGCTGGCTCACCGGAATTCTCCTTGACTTGAACAGTGTCGGTACGTCTCGTTACGGCGATGTATTTGACTTGCCGAGTAGACCAGAACCGCATCATCTCTCCGCCTGCCATTCACATGGCCTTTGGGCCAAACCCGGCTTCGTAGCGAGGACTTGTGACATTCGGATTCTTCGGAATCCCTGCCACTCCCATCGGCGTCACCTCCTTCACCATTAGGAAAATCACATCCTCCTCCGACGTCGCCACGATCGAGTGCATGGTATTCGCTGGAATGTGAATAAGACCGCCAACGGTTACCAGTTCTTCATTTCCATCAACCCAAGCCTTCAGTGTTCCCTTCAAGACATAATTGAATTGCTCGAAGGGATGATGATGCATTTGCGACCCCGACCCTCGTGCCTTATGGACTAACCCGAAGTACATCTTGTTGCCTTCGACCAGCGCGCCCGCGGAGGTAGTCATCTCAGGCGCAAACGCCTCTACCTTCATCTGATCCAATCGATAAAAGTAATTCCGCTGCCCTTGGTTCTTCGGATCTTGACCAGCGCTATCCTTCATATCCTCTCCTATTTGATGCGTTGCGATGTTGTGTGGTGGTTACCACCTAAGCTGCAGGATCTCGTGCACCAATGAAGACACCATCCGCCTGAAATTGGTAGCCGCCGCTGCATGTGCATTAATACCCAACTAGAGCACGCGCTCGAGCTATTGTCAAATGTGTGACTCTTCACGAAATCGAGTGGGTGATTTCTGGCATTTTTCGGTACTCTGCTCGGAATGTTTGAACAACAGGTATGCTTGATGAATAGTGTAGTGCAGGGTTATCCATGGGTGCGCGCACTCGCCGTCACGACGAAGGTGCGCTCACGGGCCGCCCCCGAACTGCTAACGATCGCTGAGAGCGGACTGCCTAGTTACGAGATGAGCCAATGGTTCGGGCTGCTCGCGCCGGCGCGTACGCCTGCCTCTATCATCGGCAGGCTGAATGCCGAAGTTGGCAAGGTTATGACCATTCCAGATGTCCGCGAGCGTTTGGCAGCACAGGGGGCCGACGCAGTCGCTACCACGCCACGGGAATTCGCCTTCCATATCAACTCCGAGTTGGAAAAATGGGCGAAAGTAATCAAGGCATTGGGTGACCTCCCTCATTAACAGTTTGTTGAACTTTTTGCGCATTTTTTTGTGTGAAGTGCCGATTTGATGAAGCGGGTGGTTAGAGCGATGCGGGAATTCGAGAAAAAGCGCGGTTAGCCTTTGAGCTTGCGCCGCAGGATGCTGCGTGCAACAATGCATTCCCAAGTCGAGATTGGGCGACGCGCATCGCTTTGCGCCCTGCTCTGACTTTTCCGATGGGCGCGATCGTGGACATTCTTGTTGCATTCAGGAAGGAGGCGGACCATGCGGGCAGGGACCATCACTCGGCGTAACATCCTGTGTGTATTAGGGGGCGCGTCGCTGGCCGGAATCTGGCCTCGTGCTTGGGCAGCGTCGGTTGCAGGGCCAACCCTCATCAACATGGGATACCAGACCAACTTAGTAGGTCTGGTCGGCATGGTCGCAGAAGCAGAAAAGCTCTATGAGAAGGTCGGTGCCAATGTCAGAGTTCATCGCTTCAATTCCGGTCAGGCAGTAAGGGATGCAATGATCGCCAAGTCCATCGATATCGGAGCGGTGGGCTCGACGCCGTTCATCATCGGCGTGGCAAAAGGCGAACTGCTTGGGATCGGGGTCGTTGCCTATACCGGACGCATGTGCATGGTGGTGGCCCGCAAGGACAGCGGGATCAGGAGCGTGGCCGAACTCAAGGGCAAAAGGGTTGCGTCGCAGCTTGGCTCCCAGACCGATCACGCGTTCCAGAACAAGATTGCCCCCAAGTTCGGCCTCAAGAAAGGAGACTACACCGTCGCCAACATAAAATTCGAGAACCACGTTGCGGCAATGTCTGCTGGCTCGGTCGATGCCTTCGCGGGGGTGGATCCATTTACCGCCATCGCCGAGGACGAAGGGCTCGGTGTGGTGCTCGTCGATTACTCGCCATTTGACCTGCTGCCGTCGATCTTGGCGGTCAATCGTCGCGTTCTCGAACAACGACACGACGCCGTCATCGCGTTTCTGAAAGGATGGCTCGCGGGGGTGAAAATCATCCAAGCAGAGCCACAGCGCGCTACCGCAATCGCCTTGAAGATTTACAAAGATCAAGGATACAACGTGTCCGAGGCGGTCATCCGCAAGGCGGTGGAGCGAGCGGACGTGACCCCGAGTTTTGTGCCCGAAATGAAAGCCTATCTGACCGAACAATCGCAGATACTGCTGCAGCAGGGACAGATCAAGGCCATGCCGGACTGGGATCAGGCCCTCGTGCGCGAACCGTTGCAAACGGCGATGAGGGGTTGATCGCTCCACTCCGCCGCTGAATGAAGGTCCGGCGGCAGACGCCTTGCTCAGTGATTCGCGAGATCGATCATCACCTCCGCCAGAACCCGCGCACCTGCCGCCAGGTTAGCGGATGTAGCGTCTTCACTGTGAACATGCTCTCTTGCAACACATCCGCTCCGCGCATCGCCCCTTTCCGCCTTTTCGTTCGCCTTTTGCTATAACGTCGACAAGTTCAAAAAAGCGATGAAAATCGAGAAAAATTCAACAGACTGCTAAAACTACTCCAAGCTCTATCATGGGCGTTGGAGTCTGTATCGAGATAACTAGCAAGCAAAGGACTATTTCATGCCGTTCTATCGTTTCGAGGACTTCGAAAGCAATTTTCTCACGCCTCATCTTTCGAGCGGCAAGGCGCCCGTCATCGAAGGCAAGTACATGTATTTTGGCCTGGTGCACAAGAGCGCGGGCACCGGCTCGGAGCTGCATTACCATCCGAACGAACTGTTGATTTTCCCGGTGCGCGGAAAGATCAACGCCATCGTCGGCAAAGACCGCCGTATTGTCCCTACCGGCACTTTTGTGCACGCCCCGGCCTACGCCCGGCATTCAATGAAGGCAACGGAGGACGGCGATTGCCAGTATCTGTACATCAAGGACAAGACGTGGACCGTGGTCGGCCTGGCGGAAGACGAAGCCGTTCCGGACAAAGCCATGACGGTGGCCGAGGTCAACAAAAAGTACAATGTCGGAGACCGTGACAAGCACCAGAAAGCCGAAGGCAAATCACAGGCCGTCATTGAAGGACTGCACGCGTGCTTTTACCCCATCATCGATGCGCTCGACGCCCCGCAGTCGTCGGCGCGGCGCGTCAACTGGATCGAAGGCGAACGACTGGCGTTCGGCTTCTTCGAGATGCCGTCGGGACACCACGAGCCGCAGATGAAAACCGATCATGAATTGTTCGTCTACGTTATGAGCGGCGAGTTGGAGGCTCAATCCGGGACGGCGGGCAAGTTGATCAAGGCCGGCGATATCATCCATGCCCCGCGCGGAGATACCTACCGGCTCCAGGTCAGATCGCCCTTCGCGCGCTACGTCATGGTGCGCTCGACATCCTATCTCGAGCACCGAATAGAATCGATGACGCCGGAGGAAGCGGAGCAGGCGCGGGTCAATGTGAAGGCAAACTGACGCCGCAAGAGCGGGTAGATAACGCGGACGAAAATTGCCGTGCCGGGTATTGGAGGGGATTGCCATGACGAGCAAGTTGCTGTGTGTTGTCGCCGGGCTCGCGGGCGCCCCGCGTTCGGCGTTCTGTCACCTGATGACGCGGGTGCGCAGGGTTGGAATCCCCAGCGCAACGTCGAGGTCATCGTGCCAGCGACCGCCGGCGGATCGCTCGACACGACAGGGCGTACGGTCACTCGCATCTGGGGAGACCTGAAGTTGTTGGCGGTATCGAGCACGATAGCGAATCGCGCCGGTGGCGGGCACGCGGTGGCCGACAGCTATCTCAATCACCGGGCCGGTGATCTGCACTATCTGTGTATTACTTCTTCCACGTTGCTGGCGAACCATATCAATGGCCATATCCCGCTGACCTATACCGACTTTACCCCGCTTGCGGTACTGCTCACGGAATACATCGCGTTCGCGGTGCGCGCGGATTCGCCGATCAAATCCGGCAAAGATCTGATCGAGACATTGCGCAGAGTTCCGGAGTCCCTGAGCCTGGCGCTGAGCAGCGCCGCTGGCGGCACGCATCATATTTCCTTCGGCCTTCCGCTGCAATCGGGAGGGGTCAATACCGGCAAACTCAATTCGTTGCGTTCAGTTCCTCAGCCGAGGCAGTAACGGCGCTGCTGGGGGGACACGAATTTTGCCGTGTTGGTGGCATCATGGTGATGCCTACCTGAGTAGTTACCCTTTTTCGGAGGACTCATGGTAGAAAAGAAGCACACAGTTGAACAGATTATCAACAAGTCACGGGAAGCGGGAATCGATCTTGGCAGGCGGCGCATGTTGTGGCGAATGCGGTCGTTGCTAATGCTGCTCCTGGTCGTGGTTCCGCACCTCGGACGTGCCCAGATATCCCCTAGCGCCTATCCATCCAAGCCGATCAGGTTGATTGTCGCGCAGGCTGCGGGCAGCACCACCGACATTATCTCCCGCATCGTCGGCCAGAAGCTCACTGAGAGTTGGGGTCAGCAGATGGTAGTCGATGTCCGCGCTGGAGCCGGGGGGTCTATCGGCACCCAGGCTGCAGCGCGCGCAATGCCTGATGGCTACACGCTATTGCTCGCCAATATTTCTACCCACGGGATCAACCCTGCCCTTTACGCAAAGCTTCCCTACGATCCCGTCAACGATTTCGCGCCGGTGTCGATGGTCGCGGTGACGCCTTTCGCTCTTGTCGTGCACCCGTCGGTTCCGGTGCGTTCGGTCAAGCAGCTCATCGCGCTGGCCAAGGCAAAACCCACCGAGCTCAACTATGCTTCGGCTGGCAAAGGCAGTTCGCAACACCTTGCCATGGAGTTGCTGAAATCACTTGCGGGGATCAATATGGTCCATATCGCTTACAAAGGTGGTTCGCCGGCAGTGCTCTCGGTGATTTCGGGTGAGACTGCGGTGATGATGCCGACGCTCTCGCTTGCCATGCCGCACGTGAAGGATCGTAAGCTAAACGCGCTTGCCGTCACAAGTGCGCAGAGAGTCCAGGCGTCACCCGAGCTGCCCACCGTTGGTGAGACCATACCCGCCTACGAAATAACCGCATGGTTCGCCATGGTCGCACCAGTCGCTACGCCGAGAGAACTCATCGTCCGGCTTAGTGCTGATCTGGCTAGGATTCTTGCGTTAGACGAAGTCAGGGAAAAGCTTGCACTCCTGGGAGTGGATGCGGCGTCAAGCAGTCCTGAGCAGCTCGGGGCACACATCAGATCGGAGATCGCCAAGTGGATCAAGGTGGCGCGCGCAGCCGGTATTCATGCCGAATGAAAACCAGCGAAGAGCCGCTCAGCCCGCGAGCTTGAACTGCGGCAGTGTGATTTCCTCGCTCGCCTTTTCGAACACGACCTGCACGCCGGCACCACATTTGACCTTCATGATGTCGGATTCGACGATGTTGGCCAGCATGCGCACGCCTTCGTCAAGGTCGATTGCGGCCACGGCGTATGGTGTCTTGTCCTTCATATACTCGTTCGCCGGGCGGTGGTTAATGGTGAAGGCGTAGACCGTGCCATTGCCCGAGGCCTCGACCCAGGTCATCGACTCGTTCAGGCAACCCATGCAATAGGTGCGCGGATAGAATTGCAGCGAGCCGCATGCCGTGCATTTCTGAATCATCAGCTTACCAGCCTTCGCGCCCTCCCAATAAGGCTTGGTGTCTTCGGTAGGCATCGGTAGTGGACGGTTGCTCATTTCAATCCCTCCCCAGTATCAAAGTCGTATGCGCAGAAAAAACGAGCGAGGCTGCCTGACAGAGCGCGAGCTTCGCATCCTTCACTTGTCGTTCGCCGCATTCGCCACATAGCTGACGCACCGCCTCGATAATCAGGAATATGCCAAACATGCCCGGATGGCCGTAAGACAGCCCACCGCCCGAGGTGTTCAGCGGGAAACTCCCGCCTGGCGCAATCCGGCCACCCGTCACGAACTGACCGCCCTCGCCACGCTTGCAGAAACCAAGTTCCTCAAGCGCCTGGATCACGCCAATGGTGAAGTGATCGTAAATTTGCACCACATCAAGGTCCTTCTGCGTGACGCTGGCCATTTGCATCGCACGTTGCGCCGTTGCGGCAAGCCCGGTATCGAGCCAGTCCTTTACGTCGAACGGCGTAAAGTGATGCGACTGGTTCTCGGCCGCACCGAGTATATAAACCGGCTTCTTCCGAAGCAACTTTGCGCGAGCGACTGAGGTGACGATGACCGCGCCACCGCCGTCCGTTACCAGGCAGCAATCGCGGACATGAAGCGGCTCTGCGATTATCTGCGACGATAATACTTCCTCAACAGTAAGCGGTTCCCGGCGATAAGCCTTGGGATTGAGCTGCGCCCATTTACGTGCCGCCACCGCCACTTCCGCCATCTGCTCGCTGGTCGTTCCGTACTGGTACATGTGGCGTCGCGCCGCCATCGCATAGTAGCCGAGCGGCGTCATCTGGCCGTAGGGCGTCACAAACTGGCTGCGTGGCGATCGTGGATCTTCTGGGACCCCACCGAGCTTGCGACTCGCATCTGAAGCTTGCGTACTGCCGTAGGTAATCAACGCCACATTGCACAATCCCGCCTCAATCGCCGCTATGGCGTGCACCACGTGCGAAGGATTCGACAATCCACCTGCGGCGGTGCTGTCCGTATAAGTGGCTTTGATGCCAAGATACTCGGTAATCATGAGGCTCGGAAACACGCCGTCGGTATGGGCAAACACTCCGTCGATATCCTTGAACGTCAGCCCTGCTTCCATCACCGCACGCCGCGCCGCCTGTGCCTGCAACTGGACCGCGGTTTTCCCTGGCGTCTTACCAAGGTCCGACTCGGCCACCGCCACGATTGCTGCTCTAGGTTTGCCAACCATATCAGTATTTCCTTAGTTAATGTCCGTAGATTCCCAAGCTTTTCCCACCGCAAATATGGAGCACCTGGCCTGTCATGTACCACGCTTCATCCGATGCGAAGAAATGCGCCGCGTAAGCGATCTCGGCGGGTGTGCCGAAGCGTGACGTTGGTTGTGCCTTTGCAAGCCGCTCCTGCACATCGGGCCGCAGGCTCCGGATAAGCGGTGTGTCAATTACCCCGGGCGCAATGCAGTTCGACGTGATATTGAACTTGCCTAGCTCGAGCGCCATAGTGCGCGTGAGACTGACGATTCCGCCTTTGGCTGCTGAGTAGTTCGCCTGCCCGGCGTTGCCGAGCCATGCGCGCGAAGAGATATTGATGATGCGTCCGTATTGCGCCGCCATCATATTCGACACCACTGCTTGTGAGCAGAGGAAGTAACTCTTGAGATTCACGTTTAGCACGACGTCCCAGTCTGCTTCTGGCATTTTGGCAAGATAGTTATCGCGCAGGATGCCGACGTTGTTGACCAGGATGTCGATTTTCCCAAAGCTCGACATGGTCTCTTCGACCATTGCCTGCACGTCAGCCTTGTTGGTGCAATTGCAGGTAACTGCGATCGCCGATTCGCCGGCGGCATTGATTTCGCCCGCGGTCTTATCCGCCGCCTCACGGTTCATGTCGACCACCACGCCTTTCGCGCCGTGCGCAGTAAGCCGCTTCATGATCTCCTTACCAATGCCGCTGCCCGACCCGGTGACGATAACTACTCTGTCCTTGACGTTCATATCACTTCCTTTTCTAGTGCGATTGGGCTAGTCGAACGATTCCCCGACTGCAGAACGTCGGTTTTCCGGTCTGCACAACGGGATTCATGCAACGTCCAGCAAGCTGCGCGCAATAATTATACGTTGAATCTCTGAAGTACCTTCGTAAATTCTGGTAATGCGCGCGTCACGATAAAAGCGTTCGATTTGCGCTTCGCACATATAACCTATTCCGCCGTGAATTTGTACGGCGTTGTCGGCAGTCTTGTTAAGCGCTTCCGTAGTGAACAGTTTCGCCATTGCTACTTCCTTGGTTGCACGCTCGCCACGCTTGAGCATCTCAGCAGCGCGGTAAACCAGTAAGCGCGAAGCATCAAGCCAGAGCGCCATGTCGGCAAGCATCCATTGGATCGCCTGGTACTCCGCAATCGCTTTCCCACCCTGCTCCCTGAGCTTCGCATACCCCACGGACAGCTCCATAATGCGCTCCATCATGCCGAGACAGCGCGCTGCCAGGGTGACGCGGCCACGGGTGAGAGCCTGCAGTGCCTGCATATAACCACGACCCTCTTCGCCCAGAAGGTTTTGCTCCGGCACTTCGCACTCAGTGAGGCTCACTGTTGCGGTATGTGCGCCGTGCATGCCCATCTTTTTTTCATTCGGACCGACCTTGAGTCCAGGGAAATCGCGCTCGACGATGAATGCGGAAATGCCGCGGTTACCTTTGGTTTTGTCGGTGACGGCCATCACGGTGAAAACCTGCGCCTCCGGGGAATTCGTGATGTAGATCTTCTCGCCGTTCAAAATCCACTGATCGCCCTTCTTGACTGCGCTGGTGCGCATGCGGCTCGGATCCGATCCGGCTTGCGCTTCGGTCAGACAGAAACACGCAACCCACTGGCCTGTGGCCATACGAGGCAAATACTTGCTGCGCTGAGCATCAGTGCCCAGCTCCACAATTCCGCTGCAGCTGATGCCGGTGTGATTCCCTATTAACGTGGCGAAACCATAGTTACTGCGGCCGAATTCTTCCTCCAGCGCGCATTTTCCGAGCAGATCGAGATCTACGCCACCGTATTGCTCCGGGATCGTCAGGCCGAATAGGCCCAGCTCGCGTGCCATTTGCACAAGTTCCTGCGGAATACGGTCCTCATCGTCGATTTGCCGCGACCTCGGTTCGACCTCGTTTTCGAGAAATCTGCGCACTTCCTGACGCAATGCTTGCACTTCGGGTGATAGCTCCATAATCACCTCACAACTGGAAAGATTTAGCCACTGCAACTCCTGGTTGCCCGCTACGAAGAACCCTGAATTGACCACTCCAAGCTTCGGCGTTCTTCATTGTTTGTGCACAGGGCGGACCAGGGCATCGACCGCCTTTACCCCCTCCCCTTCGGCAAGCACGATTAGTGGATTGATATCAAGTTCGGCGAGATGGTCCGTTAAATCCATTGCCAATGCGGACAGCTTCACCAGCGTATCAGCAAGCGCGTCGATATCAGACCTTGCGGTGCCGCGCGCACCAGCTAGTACAGCGTAGCCTTTTGTTTCATGGATCATTTCCATGGCCTCCTCGAAAGTGACCGGACATACACGGAATGTCACTTCATCTAGGACTTCGGCGAAGATCCCGCCCAGACCAAACATAAGCGCAGGCCCGAACATTGAATCGTTCGTGATACCTGCAATGGTCTCGATCCCGCCTTTTACCATCTCCTGTACCAGTACACCTTCGATGCGTGCATCGATCTTGAACGATCGCGCATTTACAATGATTTCGTCGTACGCCGATTCGACCTCTTCTGCACTGTTTAGCCCCATGCGTAGTGCCCGCGCTTCGGTTTTGTGTGGTATGTCCGGCGAACTTACCTTGAGTGCCACTGGAAAACCCATTTCAACCGATATCGATCCAGCCTCCTCTCGCGATAGCGCTATTCGTTCCCTGGTAACCGGAATCCCGTATTGCGCAAGCACCTGCTTCGCTCGATGCTCGGTCAATACACCGCTGCCCCCCATAAACATCTTGTGCGCCTTTGGACGCTTTACCGATGTGATCCTCGCGCCATTGCGCATCGAGCATTTGCGCCGCGCTTCCATAAAGGTCGTGAGCGCGGCTAGCGACCTGCTCACTCGTACCGGGGTTGGGTAGCGCGGAATGCGCTCGGCATCGACTAACGCATAGGCATCCTTCGCCAATTCCTCGCGGGCACTCCAGCACAACATGATCGGTTTGTCCGTAATTCGATTCAATTTAATAATTTCGGAAGCAAGCTGTACAGCCAAACGACCCTGCACAAGCGCTGTAATCACTACAAGGCTATGGACATTGCGCTCTTCGATAATGGTAAGTAAGACCTTCCGCAACATTTCTGGGTCGTTAAAAATACTGCCGGTAATATCCACCGGGTTGAACACCGAACCGAAAGCCGGCACAATTTCACGCAGCCTGCGCTCGCTATCCATCGAAAGCGATGGAATATCGAGCCCAAGCTTGGTGCAGGCATCGGCCATGACGACACCCGCTCCACCGGAGAGTGTAACGATGCCAACCCCGAGACCACGCGGTTCTCGGCCATAAAGAAAGGCTCGGTTAAAATCAGCGAGATCTTGCACATCGTCCACTTCCAGAATCCCCCGCTGTCGGAATGCTGCTCTATATAGAGCAGCTGCTCCCCCTAGATTAGCGGTGTGGGATATTGCGGCACGCTGCCCAACTTCACTGTTGCCGACCTTCCAAATCATGATCGGCTTTGCGGCCATAAGTGCCATATCGCCGACCTCCAGCAGGCAGTGCGCGTCCTTTAAACCTTCTACATATGCCGCTATGATCCGCGTCTCCGGATCATCGATGAAAAAGCGCATGAACTCGAGCGTGCTGATACCCGCTTCGTTGCCAGTACAGACGACGTGCCGAAATCCCACACCGGACTCTTCGGCCATGCTGACCACCGCAAAGCCAAACCCGCCGCTTTGCGTCACAAGGCTGACAGGACCCGCGCGCAGTTTTGGTATCTGAAATGCCGCACCAAAACCAGCAAACATCCCTTTCGCAACATTCATCATTCCCTGGCAGTTCGGGCCAACCACACGGATGGCATACTGCTGGGCGATCTCGATAATCTCTAGCTGCAGCTTTGCGCCCTCACTGCCAATTTCGGAAAACCCTGAACTGATAATGAGCGCAAACGGGATGCATCGCTCCCCGCATTCGCGCAGCGCTCCCGGGACGCTTGTAGCCTTGATGAGAAACATCGCTAAATCCGGCGTCTCGGGCAGGGCGGCAACTGATGGATAGCATTTGAGCCCGGCGATCTCTTGATACCGCGGGTTAACGGGGTAGATCCTCCCGGTGTACCCGTGCTCCTTAAGACTTGCGAGCGGTTGTCCACTTATGCTCGATAGATCCTGCGAGGCACCAATCACCGCGATTGCATGCGGGCTAAATAGCCGGTCAAAAACGCCGCGCATTGTCAGCGTAATCTCATAGCGGTGCTGACCCCAGGCTCGCGCCACCACAAACATGCAACATTTGCCCCGTGATAAACCCGCTGTTGCGCGAAAAGAAAAACATCACAGCCTCAGCGATATCCTGTGGTGTACCCATCCGTCCGACTGCAATGCTCTCGATTAATTTTTTTGTCTGCGGGCTACCCGGGGGATTCGCATCGTTAAAAAGTGGTGTCGAGACCGGGCCCGGCGCAATCGCGTTTACTGTAATGCCATCCTTTCCTAATTCCAGCGCAAGGGACCGCGTGAGACCAACTATACCGGCTTTGGTCGCGGCATACATCGCAAAACGTGGTTTGCCAAGGGCGGCGCGCGAGGAGATATTGACGATGCGACCGAATCTCGCCGCTCGCATTTCCGGCAAAACCGCACGCGTAAGAACGATCGCAGCGCGCAAATTAAGATTGACGACATAATCCAGATCGTCCATCTCTGCAACGTCGATTAAATTCGGACGATTCGCGCCCGCATTGTTTACCAAGTACGTAACTGCGAATTTGCTGACAACCTCGTCAGCAGCTGCCTGCGTTGCCTCAGGATCGGCAAGGTCGACCTGGAAAACGTGTAAGCGCGTATGCTGCAGTTGCGGCCGGGATCGCTGCAGAGCAACCACCGTGAAATCATTAGCAAGCAAGAATCGGCAGACGCCCTCTCCTATGCCGGAGCTTGAACCCGTGACTATGGCAACACGCTCTTGAGCCTCCGTCCGCAATTGACGCGGGGAGGTGGTGGACCTTCTTCTCGCGGGCGTCATTACAAGGGGCTACAAGCGTGTGTCCGGCTAAGCTGCTAAGAAGAGGGAGGCGTATCGTGCAGTCTCAAGAGGGAGAGGAAGCTTGAGAGTTCTTACATAGTCGATGTGACATTTGCGCTAAACAACCATTGTAATTCTAGCCTTGGGCCTTCCGAAGCAAGTCCGGACGTAGCACCTGGCTCCAGTCCGGAACGCTGGAAATCTGTTTGTTTCCTTTTAGCAGATCTGCCATCTCGAAAAGGTACTTGCGAACCTCATTTGTTATTTCAGGCTCGACCCTGAGGCGTGCGAGACCTTGACGAATTACAGGATCCGGGAGTTTGTATCCTTGGCGTTCATACTCGCGATTGATAATCCCCGCAACGCGGCCCTTGTCATTGTGGAACATCTTGACTGCGTCAAGCCACGGCTTGAGTGCATTTACTATTTCGATCTCGTTTTCTTGCAAGAACGCAGCACGCACTACTAGAAGATTGGGAGAAAGGTCAAATTTCTCGTAGGAAACCAAAGTACGCGCAAGTTTCTCGTACTCTGCTAGACCCGCATGCGGGTCTAGCGCGGTAACGGCGTCGACTGTTCCCGCGGTTAGCGCAGGGATCAAGTTACCGAAGCCAATATTAACTATCTCGTAATCACCCTTCTTGAGACCGAAGGCAGTGGAAACCCTCTCGACGAATACGCTATGTACGAGTGATCCAACGGCAGTACCAATCTTCTTGCCCCGCAGATCTTCCATGCGCTTGATCGCTGAGCCTGGTTTTACCTGAACCAAAATCGTGCCGCCGAAGAAACTGCTTACGGCTATAGCGACCATCTCGCGCTGCGCTGCCCCCACGATAAACGGCACAACCGCCATGCCCCCAACGTCAACCGCGCCAGCGATCATCGCATCGCGAACACCTCGGCCAGCGTCGAACTTGTGCGCTGCAATCTTAAGATTTGCCTTTTCGTAAAGTTTTTCTTCGATTGCAATGACATCGATCGCGCTGGCAAGCGTACCCTGATATCCGATGCGAATTAGCTGGGCGGCTTGGGACGCCTGCGGACACAAGAGGCCTAAACTAGCCCCACCAATAACACCCAAGGCATCCCTGCGATTCATTTTCTTGCTAAGCATGAGTTTCTCTTCCTGGGACAGGTTTCATTGCAGTTCTTGCCAGTTCCAGCTTTTTGCCTTCTGCCCTAATTAGAAAACACTCGGTCAGAGGCTAAACAAAGTGCGGCGCCCCGCTGGAGGGGCGCCGTCCAGCATCACAGATTATCGATGATTTTCCAGGATTGGTGCTCGACCCCTACCGCGCTCTTGTGTTTGCCTGCACGGCGATCGACAAATATTTTGCTCTCCTTCATGACCATCTTTATTTTCTTTTTGTCCTGCAAGACCGTGATGTCCTTCAACGGATTCCCTTCGACAGCAATCATGTCAGCGATCTTGCCTTTCTCGATTGTTCCCAATTCGGCACCCATCTTGATTGCTATAGCCGCGTTTTTCGTCGCCGTTTGAATCGCATGCATGGAACTCATGCCCAAATCGACATATAGCTGCAACTCCTTCGCCCCCTCACCCATTTCCGGGTCATAACCCATATCGGTTCCCATCGCGATATTTATTCCAGCCTTATACATCTTCTGGAAGGTCTCGTAGCAGAATGGCTGCAGCGATTTCATCTTGTCGAGAATAAATTTGGGGGTTCCCTGTTGTTTACGCATATAGATGGCATGGTCAGTACGGTGCGACAGTGTCGGCGTTACGAAGATACCGGCCTTCTTTACCATGTCAACAGATTCATTGCTGTGGAAAACCATGTGCTCAATCGTGTCGGCCCGCGCTTTAACCGCCATCTTGTGCGCGTCGGGCGTGAAGCAGTGCACAGCAGCGGCTTTCTTGAAAGCGTGCGCCTCATCGACGATTGCATCGATTTCCTCTTGCGTCATATTGCGCACATCCGGCTCTTCCTTGTCTGTGCCGCCTCCGCCTGAGGCGCAGGTCTTGATTACGTCGCAACCAATGCGCAGATTGTCACGCGCGAGCTTTCGCAACTCCCATGGTCCATCTGCTGTCTGGAAGCCATCGCGCACCATAGAACGCGGCATAACCAGATCTAGATGCGAACCTGTAATCGACGTCCATCCACCGATTAGCATGCGCGGTCCGCCAAATAGCCCTGCGTTGATTGAATCGCGCACCGAGCATAATTCAGTGGTAAGCAGCCCGCGGTTGGAATTCAAACCCAGATCCCGGAGCGTAGTGAACCCCATGTCGAAACACATTTGGGCATGGAACAAGGAATACATCTGCTGGAGCGACGGCGCAACTTCCCACTGTGCCACGCGATAATTGTGAAACGTAAGACAGTTAAACATCATCGTATGAATGTGACAATCCATAAGTCCCGGCATCAGTGTGTATTTAGAGCAGTCAACCACCTCCGCGCCCGCTGGAATCTTGATCATCGTCGCAGTGCCGACCTGCTTGATACGATTGTTTTCCAGGACAATAACTGGATTTTCTATGGGTTTTCCACCATTACCGTCAATGAGCAGAGCCCCTTTCACATAGGACAATGTGCCCTTCGTCAGCTCTTTTTTTGTAGCCGGTTCATCCTGTGATGTGAATAGTACCTTCCCTTTGAATTCCATTCGTCTTCCTCTATGGTTAGTTAGCCAAAGAACCGTGAAGTCCATCTGGTTTCGTTAACATCCACAAGCTTGGGCACACGCCCCGCTACGATTGCTCTTAGCTCGACGGAAGTTAACTTATCAACTCTACGTCGCACAGGATACTAGCGACACACCGTGATCTGGGGGCAGGCGCGTCGAATATGCGATAAGCGTCTAAATGTTGTGGCAACGAAAAAATAGACTTTGATCGTGGTATTATTATAATAAAGTCTATAGTCGTCTCTAGTCAAGTAACATTGTCGAGTGTGAGAGCTGGTCCCGTTTGATTCGACAGAATTTCGGGTTGGATAAGTGATGAACTGCGCTGCAAGCGTTTTCCACAGCGCCGACCTCCAGATTTCCATTGAAAGTCACTTCCAGGAGTTTTTCACCAGAAAAGGTAGAGTCGAGATGTGGCGCGGTAGCATTAGGGCCGGTTTGTCTGTTGCCGCCTCTTTCGTCTGGCGGTGTCCGAGTAACCTCGCCATAGCTCCGTTTCCACATCCTCTCATCAAACCGGACGTGCAGATTTCCCGCATCCGGCTCTCATGCACGCGCTCACCGCAACAGCATAGCGGCTACGCCCCGGTCTCAGAGAAGAAACTGCCTCCCGCCTCGCGACATCGGATATCCGCGTGACACTCATCCACACCACCCCGCCTCCTGTGGAGGCACCCCTCCTCAGCAGAGGAGGGGAGAATTTTTTCCCCTCCTTACCAAGGAGGGGTGGCACCGAAGGTGACGGGGTGGTTGCTATTCGACGAAGTTTTTCTAACACTGAATGCGCGCGCTCGTCGTTCATCAGCACGGCTCGATTGAAAATGTGCAGCTTGAAAAGTTTCCTGAGCCGCAGCCCGGCGCCGATCAGGTGCTGAT
>MERI01000223.1 GCA_001772005.1 Betaproteobacteria bacterium RIFCSPLOWO2_12_FULL_62_58
AACGGCAGTTTCGCGGCGATTTCTTCCCGCTCGAAAAAGCGGTCGGCGCGCGCCAGCCGCGCTTCGTCGCGCACATCGGGACTGCCACCGAAACAGAAAATCGCCACGTTGAGCATGTGTTCCGTCCGCACCTGGCGAACGACTTCGATCGGATCGAAGCCCTCCCGCTCGTCAAGATCGAGCAGAATGAAGCGATACTGGAGGATGTCCTGAAAACCGCCCACCGAATCGAGATCGAGGGCCGCCATCATTTCCCAGCCCGCGGGCAGCGTCTCACGCAGCTGCGCGACGATTTTCCGGTCGCCGCTCATCACAATCAAGCGGCGGTGCAGGCGTGAAGCAACGGTCGGAATGGCCATGCCTGAATTTTTCGTCCGATCGCCGCGGCGGTACTTACGCCGGCACGCGATCGAGCCGGACCGGCGCGCCGGCGACGGTCAGTTCGCGCACGACGCAACCGTCGTCCAGCTTTTCGGTGAGGAAGGTCGCGGCGTTGAGTTTGATGCCGTTAGCGACCAGTCTTCGGCCGCTTTCCTGGGCCAACTCCGCAAGCTCGGCCAGCGCATCTCTTCGCGCGGTAACTTCCGCTTTGCTCAGAACGGAATCCGCCAATTGCCACCCGAGCGTCCGCCCCACCGCGCGGCGAAAAACGTTACGCAGCTCGGTAGCCCCGGGCGGCGTCTGATGACGCCGCCAGTCGGTCATGGCCTGTTCGAGCGCGGCAATCAGCCACCGTTGAAATTCCGGTAAAGCCTGTTTTGAGTTGACTTGCAAGGGGCTGGCGATGCAACGCGCAAAGCGCTCGACCGGAAAGCGGAAAAGGAAGCTGCTCGCAAACACCGCGCAGCGCCCGATGGTCGCTGCTCCGCAGCCGGCGATCTTGCGCCCAAGCAGCCACAAGTCCTGCTCGTGGCCCTCGACCGGCAGTCCGAAGCATTGGTAGGTCTCAACCGCGGGCGCAAGGCCCCACTCAAACCACCGCGCCGGCCGCGCCGGGGCGTGATCGAGGGGCGCAATCAGCACAAAGCAATACTGCGATTCGTCAACCCACACCGCGCCGCCACCCAACGGTCGTGTCACCACCGGGACGTCGAGATCCGGCGCCAGTTCAGCATTGCGGTCCTGGCTTTGGCCGAGCGAGATGTGCGGCCGGGCCCTTCCCCACACCACGACCGGCGCGTCATCACCCTCCAGCGCGTAAGCTACGCCGGCATAAGTCGCGTGAAACAGCGCCGGCTCGAGCAGTCCGACATCAATGAACCGCGCTGATAACATATGATCAAACGACGCAGAGAGTCTGTACCTCTAAGGTTTTTCCCCGCGGGGGAAAAACCTTTCGAAGTAGAAGTCGCGCTGGTTGAGCGCGTGCAGATCGCGCGCCCGCTGTTCCATGCCTTCCCTGAAGATCGCTGCGAGCGCCGCGCCCTGCTCGGCGTCGAGGATGTGAATCTGCGACGCGAACGGCATGCCGTTCAGGTCCTCGTCCACCCTGATGATCTCGGCGGCGAGCCCCTCGAGCGCCTGCATGTGCAAGAGCCATGCTTTGCACTCCGGATCTTCGGGATCGAGCGGACACAGCACGACCTTTCCCAGCCACGCGAGCCGCGCGACCTGGTTGAAAAGCCGGATGTCGAGCTTCTTGCCCTTCTTGTATTTATTAAGCTCGTTCTTGAGCCGGCCGACGTCGGTGAGCTTGATTTCTTTCATGGGGAAGCCCGGGGTCAGACTCGAATTTCACGGTCAGCAAGCAAGAGCTGTCGCAGAAATGCGAGTCTGACCCCGAGGTCTCAACCTGCCTTCACGTTCTGCCCGTGCAGCTGACGCCGAACCTTGTCCACGTCGCGGCGCTTGAGCGCGAACGGAAATGACAGGATGTCCGTCGGGCTCGAATCGCCGTAGGGGCGATTGCAGGCTGAGACGTCGTCTTCCTTGCCGGGGCAGCCCGAGGTGCGAAATGGCGTGCCGGAGCCGATGAGGGCTTCGAGCTTTTCCCGGGGCACGCCGAAATCCACGACGTGCCCCTCCTCGTCAAAGCGCATGTCGCGGAAGTTTCCGCCGGCGTAGTCGATGATGTAGCGCGCGAGTTGCACGCGCCGCCATTGCCCGCGGTCGACCGGCGGCCAGTCTTCCATCAGCGAGCCGCGCTCAGGGAAGAACGCGAACATGTGATTGTGGCCGCCCAAGTCACGGATCTTCTGCGCCACTTCCAGGATCTCGCGCTCGGTTTCGCCCAAGCCGCCGATGAGATGCGCGCCGAACTTCTCCGGCCCGAACACATCGGCCGCCCACTCGATCGCGCGCCAGTAATGGTCGAACTTGTGCGGGCTATCCACGCCCTTGCCGCGCGTGCGCTCGAAGATTTCCGGCGTCACGGCGTCGAGCGCCACCGTGAAAATGTCCGCGCCCATCTCGCGCATGCGGATGAGGTCGTCCTTTTCCAGCGTGGTCGGATTCGAGAGGATCGACACCGGCACCCGCGGCACCTCTTTCACCCACCGCTCGAGCAGCACGAAGGTGTCCTCATTCGAGTTCGGATGGGTGATCATCGAAATGCACATCCGCTGGAACTGACCCCTGTCGAAACCCGCCTGCACGCGCTCGATCACCTCGTCGTAGCGCGCGGCCGGCCAGTCTACGCGAATGAAGTTGCGGTCGGCGTAGTCGCGCGCTTCCTCGCGATGGCGGGCAAGTCCGCAGTAGGCGCAATTGGCGCGGCAGCCCTCGGGATAGGTCACGAGCAAATTCAGGCAATGGGTGCACGCCGTGCGGTGCATCTTGCCGGAGATCAAGCCGAGCGTGATCGCCGCCGCCGTGCTCATCTGCACGTACTCCGGCGAGCGCATCTCCGGCGTCTTGACGTGGTAGTTCGGCCGGTAGAACCGGATCGGTTGTGCGTTTTCCGTCGTTACGCTCATCTAAACCTCGAATAGATAGGTTTAACAGGATTTCGCAGGAGTTAGAACTCCAGGCTGTCGCGAATCGCGGCGATGCCGGCTTTGGCGCAGACATCGTCCCGGTCGCCGCCCGGCGCGCCGGAGACGCCGATGCCGCCCATGAGTGCGCCACCGCCTTCGATCATCAGCCCGCCGCCCACCGCCGCGACCCGGGGGCGGTTGCGGATGGCGCTCTGCGGAGAGCCTGCCTGCGTCGCCTTGGCGAGCTCCGCGGTACTGGTGCGAAAGCTCACCGCCGTCCAGGCTTTGTCCACCGCCATGCTCACGGTGTGCGGGCCGGCGAAACGGTCGCGCAGCAGTACCTGCGTAATGCCGCCGCGGTCGACCACCGCGACCGCGACCTGGAAGCCGTCGTCGCGGCATTTCTTGAGTGCGGCCTGCGCCGCCTTGAGCGCGGTCTCCGGCGTCATCAGCTTCACCGAGTAAGTTGCATCCTGTGCGCCGGCAGAACCGGCAACAACGACAATTACCGCCACCAACGCTGATATGAGAATCCCCCTGGCCATGTTCTTCCTTGCCGTCAATCCCTCTTGTTGCTCGCTACCGTCAGCCCGCGATGCAAGCTGTTCACCTGCTCCCTGCTTTCCTCTGTCGGGCGCGACAGTCTGGACAGAGGATTCGTCTTCAAAATAGTCGCGAAACGCGATCCAGCCGCGCCGCTGCACGGCGTCGGTCCCCGCAGCTCCCTCTTGCCATGCGCGCGCGAGCTGCCGCCGTCGCTCGAGCGCGCGCGTGATGGCGTGCCCGAACTGGTCGCGCATGTCTTCTTCGTAACCAGCGAGCGCGTTTTGGTCCCCTGCTGAGAGCAGAGCGTGCGCGGCTTCCCCGGCTCGCTCGCCTGAGACCACCGCGGCGGCGATGCCGGCGCCGGTGATCGGGTGCGTGAATCCCGCTGCGTCGCCGATGAAAACGATGTTTCCGACCGCCAGCCGCTCACGCAGGCCGCCCACGGGAATCGCGCCGCCGGTGCGATAGAGGACGTCGCGCCCGACGCGGCCCTCTTTCACAAGCTGCCGGTGCAACGCGTCAAGCAGCGTCTTCATCTCGGCGGCGCAGCGCGGGTCCATGCCCAGCCCGAGATTGGCGTGTTCGCCCTTGGGAAAGAGCCAGGCGTAGCCGCCGGGATAGCGCTCGGACAGCCAGATGTCGGTTTCGGCGAATGTCTTGATGAGCGGCACGGTGTACTGCCGCGTGTTGACGGTTTCGAGCGCGGGCAGCCCGATCAGCCTGGCCACCGTCGAAAGCGGCCCGTCGGCCGCCACGAGCACGCGGTAGCGAATGCGCAGTGTTCCCCGCGGGCCTCGCACCACCGCCGTGGAATCGGCCGCGTGCAGTTCAGCGAGTCGGCTTCCCACACTCAGCACGGCGCCCGCCTCCTCAGCCTCGCGAGCAAGCGCCTGGTCGAACGCCGCACGATCGACCATCAGCCCCGGGAGCGGTGTGGCGATCACCGCACCGGAAGGCAGCACGCTTTTCATTCCGGTGATGCGCCGAGCCGGTACCCCCGGGCCTTGCGCGCAGCGCGCGAGCGGCAGCGGAATGAATTCCGCGCACTGCACCGGCACGCCGATCCGCTTTTTCCTGTCCACCGCGGCGACGCTCAACCCGCGCTTCACCGCCGCCGCGGCGGCTGCGCCGCCGGCAGGGCCGAGCCCGATCACCAGCACATCGACCGCAGCGGATTTCATGGGTTCTGCGCGAGCAGCGGCTGCTTGACTGCGAGACGCACCACCGCGACGAAATCGTCCGGGGTGAGCGAGAGCATGTCGACTTCCCGGCCACTGAAGAATGAGCGGACCCTGGGATCGAGACGGTCGAGCGGCGTGTCGCGCAACGCCGCTTCGAGATCGGCGATAGCGCGCCGCGGGCTCATGAAGATGTCGCCGGTGAACCACACCTGCCTGATGATCTGGGTGAGCGTATCGAAGACGACCGCCGCGCGCAGCATGCCGCCCGCGAATTTCTGCGCCGCCTCGAGCGTCGGCATGCCGCTCGCGGGGCGCGCGACGAGGTGGATCCAGTCGGGCGTGTCGATCTCGCGCAGCGCAACCTGGTAGCGTGTGTGCTCGGACAGCGTCAGGTCGCCCTCGCTGAACTCCACCTCGAATTCGCTCTCGAAAGCCTCCGTCATGTAGCGCTTGACGAGCGCCACATCCGGCGGCCGGCCAAGCAGTTCCTTCAGGTTGGCGACACGCTCGCGGGCGGAAGCGATCGCCTTGCCGGAGAGTTTCTCCGCCGGGATGCGCAGCACCCGCAGCATCTTCTCGACGTCGAAGTCGATCAGCAGCGTCCCCTGAAACAGAAGTGCGTTGCCTTCGAAGGCGCCGCCGGCGCCCGAGATCTTGCGGCCGTCAACCTCGATGTCGTTGCGCGGGCGGTAACGCGCGTCCACGCCGAGCGCGCTGATCGCGGTCGCCGCAGCGTGGCAGATGCGGCGCGAGATCGCCTGCATGTCGGTGGTGCCGACGTCGCGCTTGTGGAGGTACAGCTCCCAGCCGATCTGGGTCTCGTCGAAATAGATCGCGCCGCCGCCGGTGATGCGGCGCTGGATCGTGACATTGTTCGCTTTGCAATAGTCGAGATTGAGCTCCTGCTCGGCGCTCTGGTGGTAACCGAGCAGCGCCGAGGGTGTGAAGCGCAGGAATCTCAGCGTGCTCGGGATTTCCTCGGCCTGGCGCGCTTCAAGGAGCGCGCGGTTTAGCGCGATGTTCTGCGCCGCGGACCTCAGTCCGGTATCGATAACGCGCCAGCTCTCGCCCATGGTCAAGCCGCGACAACCCTGATGTTGGCGAGCGGGCCGCGCTGGCGCCCCGCGGCACGCGCGCGCTCGTGTTCGATGATGCGCTCCACGTCGATCCTGACGCCGTCGCTTTGAAGCGCCAGCACTTCCTCGCCCAGCGCGATGCTGCAGCAGGCGGGCGTCACACGCACTTCGCGTCCCAGCCGGGCGGCAAGCTCGACCATGCCGTCCGCGGGATGCGCGATGCCGTTGAAACCCGCCATCACCGCGTAAGCGTCGATCTGTGACTTGACGCGTCCCGCGGGGCGCGCGCAACCGAGCAGCAACGGAATGTCGGGAAGCCGCTCGCGCGCCACCATGAAAAAGCGGCCGACCGCGCGCGGGTCGGGTGTCACGAACGGGCGCGCTGCGGGCGCGTAGAACGGCATCACCACCACCAGCACCAGCGCGGCGGGCGGGTGGCGCTTCACGATCTCGAGGGCGTTCCATTCCCCGAGCATGCGCCCGTAGTGCAGCCCCAGCACGATATGGGGCACGACCTTGAGCGAGGTCGCGGTGAGACACTCCAACGAATGCTCGAAGTCGGCAACGCTGCGTTTCAGGTGATAAACCTGGGAGATCGTATCCTGCGCGCCGATTACGTCCATCATGGCGGCGTCGATGCCCGACGCTTCCATGCGCCGCGCGATGTCGCGGCCCACGAGCGCGGTGTGCAGTGCGATCCTGAATTCCGGAAAGGCGTTCTTGATGCGGCGTATGGTCGGATAGAAAGCGTCGTACTCGACCTCATCGCGGTGATTGGACCCGCCGGAAAGCAGCATGCCCTGTGCCCCGCGCGCGATCTCGTCGTTGACCACGCGCCACAGCGCTTCCGGCGTTCTTGCCGGGATCATCGGTTCAAGAATCTTCGCCTTGCAGTGATCGCAGGCGAGTCCGCATTCGCCGCCGGTGATCGACACCGCGGGCCAGGCGTTCTTGCCGCAACCCACGATCTCGGACGTGGCATAGGTCTTGAAGGTCGGCGTGTAAAAATTGACGCTGCCCACATCGAGCCCGGCGCGCCGTTGCGACAACTCCTCGATGAGAGTGGCATCGAGCGCAATTCCGTCGAGCGGCTCGATCTGTGCAACGATGTCGGACCAGAAAACGCTCACGTCTTACGCCTCACTCCTCACGCCTCACTCCTCACGCCTCACTCCTCACGCCTCACCGCCGTCAGGCACAACCGGCAAAGCCTTCCGCGTTCATCTTCGCTTCGAACGCGGCCGCCACCGCCCCGCCCGTGACCAGGCCGCCCGAGTCGGCATCCCAATTGACGGGCTTGAGCCTGACCATCCATCCCGAGCCGTACGGATCGGAGTTTATGGTGGCCGGGCTGGATACCACCGCGTCGTTGATCGCCACCACCTCGCCCGACACCGGCGCTTTCACCGGCCCGACCCATTTGCCGGACTCTACCGTGGCCGCCGACTTGTTCTGCTCGACGCTGCGGCCGACTTTCTTCGGCGTGCACGAGACGATCTGTCCCGCCAGCGCAGCGGCATATGCGGTCATGCCGAGGGTGACAGTGCCGTCCGCTTCGCGCCGTAGCCACACGTTGTTTTCAACGTTGTAATAGAGATCGTCCGGAATGTTGCAGCCTTTAACCGTTGCCATGTGTGCCTCCCGGAATTTTTCAAAAAAATAACGTTTTGTCGCAATGGATGATCAAATCGGCCAGCGTCGACGCGTTGGATATCTCGTCGATCTCCGGGATCACGTCGGTCACTTCCATTTCGTAGCCGGGCATTGCCGGTTTGCAAAGATGCAGCTTGACGCCGGCCGCTTTCGCATCGCGCATGAATTCGATAATTGTCTTACCGCCCTTCATCGCGGTCAAATTCTCGGGCACGCCTTTCTGCGCGAGCTTCGCGCCTTCCATGGTGAAAAAAATGCTCACGTCGGCGTCCATCGAGGCCAGGATCGCGCCCATGTAAAACGGCGTCGCGCAGCGGTGCGGCGTGGACGGGCCGCTGGTCATCACGATGACCACCGACTTGGCTTCATTGTCGAGATAGTGCTGCTCAGCCATCTAACTTGAACCAGTGATGGGTTATGGGTAATGAGTGATGAGTGAGGGGTGTATTTCGCATTGCCCATTACCCATTACTCATTTCCCATTGCCCATTTCCCGCGGCTTATATCCGTTTGCAATGAATATCGTCGCGGCGCGCACGCTCGCAAAAACCGGCGTGCGCCGCATCGCCGATTACCAAACCCGCGAGCGCTTCCTGCAGCGACCGCACCGGCCGCACTCGTGCGATCCATGCTTCATAAGGTTGCATATTGAGCAGCGCCGGATTATCCAGCACCTCATGATTGGCGCGATCTATGGTGCAATCGAACAGGTTCGGCACCGGTCCCGCCCATTTTCCGCTCTCGATCGTGGCGACCGGCTTGCCGGCCGGCCTGAACGTTCCCGGCCGCCGCACCCGCACATGCAGGATTTTCCCGGCGATGGTCTGCGAGATGTCCGTCATGCCTACCGCGAGGCTGCCGTCGCCCTCGATGCGCACCCAGATTTGGTAGTCGTTGTCGTAATAGAGCTCGGGACGAAACTCGCAGCCGTTGCATTCCATTGCGGGATCAAGGATTGAGGATTCAGGATTGAGTTAAGTCAGCGTAATGCCATTCTACTCGGTGCTCCCTCAATCCTCACTCCTCTATCCTCAATCCTAAATCACGCCCTTTTCCTGCAAGAAATCGATCGAATCACTGACATTCTCGTGGATGGCAAGTTTTCTTGCTGACAATCCAAGCGCAAGGCCCAGCAACTGGGTGAAATATAAAATCTTGACGTTGGTTTTGATGCCGAACTGCGTCTCGGCACGGATCTGGTGCATTTCCAGTCCGGAGTGGCAAGTCGGGCATTCGGTCGCGATCACCTCCGCACCGGCTTCCTCCGCCGCCTGCAGCAGGTTCAGGACGAGCTGCGTCGAGGTATCGGAATCCGACAGCGTGTGCGCGCCGCCGCAACAGGCGGTCTTGAGCGGGAAATCAACGTTGACGGCGCCGGCCGCCTCCAGCAAATCATCCATGAAATGCGGCTTGTGGCTCGACTCCGAGCCCGGGCCCTGATCCTTTTCAGGGAAAATCTGGCGGGGCCGGGTGTACATGCAGCCATAGTAGTTGGCGATCCTGATCCCGTTGAGGCTTTTCCTGATGCGGCTCTTGATGCCCTCAGGACCGAGTTCCTCCATCAGCCATTCCAGGAGGTGCAGGGTGCGCACGTCGCCCTTGTAGACCGGATCGCCGGCCTTGCGCGCCAGGTCCTGCACCGTCTGCATCGTTTCGGACGAGGTTGCGCACTCGTACTCGGCCTTCTTGAGGTTGTGGTAACAACCGTTGCACGGCGCCATCACGGTGTCATAGCCCATTCTCTCCGCGGCAATCGCCATGTTGCGTGCGGACATGTAGGTTTGCAGCATGGGATGGATGTTCTTCACTTCCATCGCCCCGCAGCAATTCCAGTCGGCGAGGTTTTCCATCTCGAGGTCGAGCGCCTTGACCAGCGCCCGCGTCGAGCGGTCGTAGGGCCCGCCCGAACCTTCGAGCGCGCACCCGGGGTAATACGCAACTTTTGCCACTTCGTATCCTTCGTTTAGAACGTGAAGGAGTGAATGGTGAAAGCGTGAACACCCCCTCCCCGGCCCTCCCCCTTGCGCAAGGGGGAGGGAGACAGATTCCCTCTCCCCCGCTCCCGGGGGAGAGCCTGCGCAGCAGGCGAGGGGGCCGGGTTAGGGTGAGGGGGCTTCACTCGTTCACTCATTCACTTATTCACTGTTTCACCACTCACCGGCGCGCCAGCGCCTTCTGTTCTGCGACGTACTGCCGCAGCACTTCGCCGGTCTTCCCCCACGAGCGGGTGCGCGGCTTGAAGACCATCATCCACCCCATCTTGAGCGGGCCGAAAATCGGCACGCGCGCCAGGAATTTCCCGACCTTGCCTTCCTTGAGCAACGGCCACTTGTTCATGCGCGCGACCATGACGCCAAGCCAGCCTTTTCTCACCAGCTCAACGATGTCCTGGCCGGTCTTCTTGAGAAAGTTGGTGATCACCTCGGTGTCCTCGATGCGCCCGCGCTCCAGGCACTGGCGCGTGAATTCCTCGTCGAACAAGGTCGAACTCGACTGCGGCACATGCCCCTCGTCCTCCAGCCAGTGCTGCAGCGCCTTCATCACGCCTTCCGGCCGCACGTCCTTGGGGCAGATGTTGGTGCATTTGTTGCAGGAGACGCACTGCCAGATGATGTCCTTATCCTTGAGCAGTTCTTCTTTCAGGCCGATGTTGACCAGATAGATCCAGTAGCGCGGGTTGAAATCGGTGTTGATGGCGTAGACCGTGCAGGAATTGGTGCACGAACCGCATTGCCAGCAACGGTGCACGCTCTCGCCGCCGGGGTAGCTCTGGATGGTCTTGTAGAAATCCGGGTCGTAGTCGCTGATGTAGCGCGGCTTGATCATCGTATTCCAGTGACCGGACACATCGACGCCGTCGACCACCAGCTTGTCGCTGGTCATCAGATCAGCGGGCGCGATCAGCGATTTTTCATGTATGGGCACTTACTGCACCTCAATCCTCGATCCTCAATCCTCAATCCCGCTCTTCTTGACGCGTGATCGCCCACTGCCGGTGGCATCGATGCCAAGCAGCTTCCTCAGCTGCTCCTGCGCTGTTACGCCGCGCCCGAAGTCGGCGCCGAGGCTGCCGGCGGTCACCGAGCGGAAATAGGTCGTGTAGGCCTGCGCCAGCACGAGATCGATCCAGAAATGCACGTCGCGGTAAACGCCCTGTTCGGCGATGCGCTCAGCCAGCCAGCGGCGGGCGCCCTCGAACAGGCCGGGATCATTGCCGAACGGAATCTCCCGCATCGCATCGTTGCCGCGGATCAATTCCCGCAGCGCGCCGCTCTGCGTTCCCTGGTCCCAAACCCAGCGCGACATCAAAGGAAACTTCACCGGATCGCTGAAATGCAGCAGCTCCGCAGCGAAGTCCCACGCCGCGCGCCGCACCTTGGTCGCGGCTTTGAGACTCTCCCGGTCCATGCGCTCGGTGCCCGGCATGGCATCGACGAACGCCTGCAGGCGCTGCGCCGGCGGTGCAGCGCCTGCCACCAGATCGCCCACGAGAGCCGCAGCGCGAGCGGCGCCCAGTTGCTCCAGCGCCGGACGCAGGCGGCGGCGCGCGGTGAACACGTGGTCCAGCAACGCCTCGATGTCGCTCATCGAGAACGCTGCGTCGCGCGCACGCTCAAGCGTGACAACGCACACACGCTGCTTTGCGCCGAGCGCGGCGAGATAGTTTTCGATACCGCCATCCTGTCCCGCATTCTCCAGAAGCTTGGTGAAGAAATGCTTGAACACGCCCCCGTCGAGCGCGAGCGGCAGCGCCGCCGGAACGATCTCGTCGGCGGCCGCCGGCAATGCAGCGTCAGGCCGCTTTTTGAACCAGAGCACTCAGGTCCCCCGCCACCCTCATGGCCATAGCCAGGCCGTGCGAGATGCAGGTATCGATGTCCTCGGGCCCGAGCGCGGCGCCGCCGACGTAGATGCCACGGCGCGTGCTCGCGAAGCTCGAGGTGTAATGTTCGCCGCGCTCGAGAAAGCCGTGCTTCTCGAGCTCGACACCGAACACTTTGGCGATTTCTGGATTGTCGAGATTGGGATCCATGCCGATCGCGTGCACCACGAGGTCGAACGGGATGATGATCGGACGCTTGACCAGCGTGTCTTCGCCCTTGACCAGCAGCCGCTTGTCCGGGCCCTGGGTGACTTCCGCGATGCGCGCCTTGACGAACTTGGTGTTGAATTCCTCCTGCGCGCGCCAGTAATACTTGTCTTCGTAAAGGCCGAAGGTGCGGATGTCCATGTAGTAGACGTAGACGTCGGTCTTGGGCGACAGCTCCTTGATCTCCATGGCAAGGTTGGTCGAAACCGTGCAACAGATCTTGGAACACCATTCGCGCCCGATCTGGCGGTCGCGCGACCCGACGCACAGCAGGATGCATACGCGCTCCGGCACGCGCCCATCCGACGGGCATGCGATCTTGCCGGCGGCCACCATCTGCTCCACCTGGGTGGTGGTCACGACGTCCTCGTACGTGCCGAAACCCCACTCGGGCTTGTTGATGGAATCGAAGTGCGTGAAGCCGGTCCCGAGAACGATGGCGCCGGCGTTAACGGTCTGACCGGTGGACAGCGTTGCGGCGAAGTTCCCGAAACCGCCGTCGACCTTGGCGACTTTCGCGCTTCTGTGGATCGTTACGCGCGCATCGTTCTCGACGCGAGCCACCATGCGGCCGATTGCGTCTTTCGCCCACTCGCCCGACGGCACGAGCTTGGCGTAGCCGGACAGTATCGGCGCGCCGCCGAGTTTGTTTTCCTTCTCGACCAGCACCACGCTTTTGCCGACTGAAGCGAGGCCGGCCGCGGCCGACAAGCCGGTCGGCCCGGCGCCGACGATCAGTATGGTTTCAGACATGGTTTACCGTTCCGTCATTTAAGTGAAGGCGTGAATGAGTGAACGGGTGAACGGGTGACCGAGTAAAGGCGCAGAACCTGTTCCCTCTCCCCGCACCCGGGGAGAGGCGTGCCGGAGCGTGGAGCAGGGGCCCCTGTGGGGATGCGACCGTGGAGGTGCGCATAAGCACGCGGAAATTCGGCACGTTGCATCCCGCTGCGGGGTCGCATCCATCGGCCGAAGCCGACGGAACCTGCTCCGCCCTCCGCGGGCGCAGGGTGAGGGGTTTCACTCGTTCACCCGTTCACTCGTTCACTTGCTGATCGCCAGCTCAGGCGCATACAGATACTCGATCCGGCCGGCCTCGACTTCCTTGAGGTACGCCTCGAAGTTGAGCTTGGCCTGGTCCCAGGAGACGCCCATTTTCTCGACCACTTCCTCGCACGGGCTCGCGTGCCACTGCAGCTGCGCGATCTTGAAGGGGTCGGCGCCGCAGGCGAGCGCGGCGAACTGGATGTCGGCCATGATCGGCACCGAGTAATTCTGGCCGTGCGCCTTGCCGATCCACTGGTTCTTGTCCATGGTCGTGATGCAGCCGGTGTCGATGCCCAGCATCACGTCGGCGTTGGCTTCCTCGCGCGCGACCTTGATTTTGCGATCGATGGTGAACGAGCGCGTGAATTCGCGCTCGGAGATGATGTGGCGGAAGCCGAAGCCGCAACAGTCGTACCAGGTCGAGTAGTCGATCACCTGCGCGCCGAGCGCCTGCGCGATCGAGGTGCCGACCGCCGTGCGATTGCCGTCGAGCACGTTTTCGTCATAGATCGCATCCTCGTGCACCATCTTGTAGTAGTGGCACGCCGTGTGCACGGTGACGCGGAGGTTGGAGACGTCGATCGTCTGCAGTTCGGACGCGATGCGGTTGCGCATGACGTGCACCCATTCCGAGTAGTGCACGATCTCCTCGGGTATCACCAGCTTGCCGTCGACCAGCCGCCCGATTTTAGCGAGTATTTTCTTGACGCGCTCGCGTAACTGCGGCGATTCGATCAAGTACTTGCGCACCTCCTTGTAGTTGCCGTACGAGGTGCCGCAGTGCACCAGCGGGAAGAAGTGTCCGAGTTCGTGGCCGTGCTGTTTGCCGGACACATAGGCCTGGTGGAAGTTGCGCAGGAATACCGCGGCGAGCGACTCGAGATTGCCAATGCCGGAGCCGTGGTAGTTCCACGCCGTGCAAGAGGTCTGGTCGGTCTCATCGAGGTAATCCTTGCCGGGCACCATGCCGAGCTTGTTCATGGTCCACAAGAGCGCCGTCGGATAACCCGGGATGTTGCCGCACTGGCCGCACGACTTGTGGTGCCACAACTGCATGGTCGGGATCTTCTTGTTCCAGCCGAACAGCGTCTTGACGTCGGCCGGCTGGTGCGCATCAGACACGCGATGGACGATGATCTCGCCGTCTTTTTCGAGCTGCCACATGTGATCGCGCACGTCGTCCATGCGCTCCCCGAGATCGATGGTGCGGCGATCGACGTGCTTCTTCACCCACTCGGTCGCCTTTTCTGCGTCCTCGGGCTTGAGGTTGGTCGGCTGGAAAAACGAGCCGTGCCCGGCAATGCCGGTGCCGTCGCTCGGGTATTGTTCGGTACTCAAGTAACCTCCTCGGTCATGGGTAATGAGTTATGTTACCCATCACTCCTTGTCATCCTGCGCTTCGAGCGACTCTTCGTACTCTTCCCGTTTCTCTTCGATGAAATCCTGGATCACGTCGTAAAGGTTCTCATCCATCGTCTCGAGTTGCTTCAGCACGCCGGTCATCTCCCAGATCGTATACATTTCGATCGAAGTCTTGAGCGAAGTTTCCCACGCGGTATCGGTGGTCTGCAGCGTCCTGACCGGAATCGCCTTGCGCAAGGTCTTGAGATTGCCTTTGACCTTCTGGATGTTGGGGCCCCAGTCGGGGAAGTGATCGGGCTGGATCATGTCGGGCGAGAGCTGGTTGCCGGTGGTGATCAGTTTGAGCATGACGCGCCCGAACGGGCGCAGCACATCCTTGGCCGATTGCATGCCGTGCTTGATCGCGACCTCGCGCATGATCGCAACCAGCCCGCCCGGGGAGTTCTTGAAGGGGCAGCGCGCGGCGCAGGTCATGCACTGGGCGCACGCCCAGATTTTCTCCTGCATCGCGTCGTAGATCTGCTCGACGTTCTCGGTCCACAGCAGCTGCACGATCTCGCGCGGGCTGTAGTCGTAGAAGTGCGCCGAAGGACAGGTTGCGGTGCAGATGCCGCAGTTGAGGCAACCGTTCAGCTCGTGGTCGTAGCGCAGATCGGACTTTATGTCCTCGAAGACTTCCTTCATTTCCGCGTAGGTTGCCACTGCCTCCTCCAGTTCCGCGCGTTGGGCGGCACCTCGGGTCCGCTCGAACGCGCGAAGTTATTGCGGCGACCGTATCGTCCGCAATAACGCTATTTCTTCTTCATGAAAAAAATGAACTCGCTGTTCGCCGTCTCGGATGACAGCAGCGCGTTGCCGGTTTGCTTGGAAAACGCCTGGAAATCCTTCACCGACCCGGGGTCGGTGGCGAGAATCCTCAGCACCTGGCCCGAAGTCATGTCGGTGAGCGCTTTCTTGGTCCGCAGGATGGGAAGCGGGCAATTCAGGCCCCGCGCGTCGAGCTCTTTGTCGAACTGCATGGACATCCTCGTCAGTAGATTAGTTAACAATGAAACTCTAATATACGATGAAACGATTCCGGTCGCAAGGTGTCGCGAGTTTTGCTTCCGGCAGCGGATTACTCCTCTGCCACGGATTTGCAGACCAGCACATGAACAGCCGCGTGTGACCGCATACGAATTATAAGCTCGTTCGTAAGTCATTGCCGCGTAAATCGAAAAACCGTGAGCCCCTTGTGGTTTTGCCCTCTGCTCGGCCTTTCATCGCCGCGCGAACGGGCCCGATCGAATCCGCGAGATATATCCGGAGGTGCTGAAAATCGTCGCTGCGAAAGCGGTCGACCCCAATGACCGCCCCTCGGTTCCCCCGGCGCTGCTTGAGGAGACCGCCTGGCGCGACCGGGCCGTAATGGAGCACCACTCAAGCTCTCCCCGGAGCGGAAAATAGGCGGAGATCTCCGCCCGCCGTACCGCGGATGCGACGCGGGAAGGACTTCGAGTCTTAGCCGCGGCGGCGTTTGCGCACCATTCCCGTAGTACTTGTAGCGATCGCTACAAGCATGTAATGTATACTACATGAACCTATCGGCTCGGGCCTGGCTGGCGCTGATCCTCAGCCTGCCGACGCGCAACGCCACCGCGCGCATGCGCGTCTGGCGCCGGCTCAAGGCGCTCGGCTGCGGCGTGCTGCGCGACGGCGTCTATCTGCTGCCGCAAAGCGACACCGCGCACGCGGCGCTCACGCGCGAGGCGCGCGAAGTTGCCGCCGCCGGTGGCAATGCCAACCTGGTCGCGATCAACGCCACCGACGAACAGCAGGAATTGTCCTGGCGCGCGCTGTTCGACCGCACTGCCGATTACGCGCGGCTCACACGTGAATTGCGCGCGCTCAGGGGCCCGCCGAAGGGCGCCGCTCCCGCCGCGCTCGCACGCAAAGCAGCGGGCTTGCGGCGCAGTTTCGAGGACATCAGCGCGATCGATTTCTTTCCGGGCGCAGCGCGTGATCAGGTCCTGGCTCTGCTCGATGAAACCGAACACGCAGTCCAGACGCTCCTTTCGCCGGACGAGCCGCACGCGGTCACGCGCCCGATTACACGGCAGCGCAGCGCCGCCTTCCGGCGCCGCGTGTGGGCAACCCGCAAACGCCCCTGGGTGGACCGGCTGGCGAGTGCGTGGCTGATCAAGCGCTTCATCGACCGCGAGGCGAGGTTCCTCTGGCTCGACACGCCGCGCGACTGCCCGGCGCGCGCGATCGGATTTGATTTCGACGGCGCGCGGTTCACCCATGTCGGCAGCCGCGTCACCTTCGAGGTTCTGCTCGCCGCCTTTGGTCTCGATGCCGATCCCGCGCTCACCCGCCTCGCTATGGCCGTACGCTATCTCGACACCGGCGGCATTCCGGCCGAAGACGCCAGCGGTCTCAACACCATTCTGCTCGGGGCACGCAACCGCTTGAAGAGTGACGATCAGTTACTGGCCGAGGCCATGAAGATCTTCGATTTTGTCTACAGCGCCTATGAGGAGCTTCCCCCCGATGACAAATGACACGGCGTCCGCACCCGCTCCCGTCACTTTTGGCGAGGCGTTCTGGTACTGGCTGAAGCTCGGCTTCATCAGTTTCGGCGGCCCCACCGGCCAAATCGCGATCATGCACCAGGACCTGGTCGAGAAAAAGCGCTGGATATCCGAGCGGCGCTTCCTGCACGCGCTTAATTACTGCATGGTGCTGCCGGGGCCGGAGGCAACACAGCTCGCCGCCTACATCGGCTGGATGATGCACCGCACTTGGGGGGGTATCGTTGCCGGCACGTTGTTCTTCCTGCCATCGCTGTTCATTCTGATCGGTCTGTCGTGGATCTACATGGCCTACGGCAATGTGCCGGTCGTGGCCGGCATACTCTACGGCATCAAGCCGGCGGTGACGGCGATCGTCGTATTCGCCGCCTATCGCATCGGCTCGCGCGCGCTCAAGAACGCCGTTTTGTGGACGATCGCGGCGGCCGCGTTCGCGGCAATTTTCGTCTTCAAAGTCCCGTTTCCCTATATCGTGCTGAGCGCCGGCATCATCGGCTACCTCGGTGGGCGCATCGCTCCGGACAAATTCGTCGTCGGCGGCGGCCACGGCGCGGGAGACAAAAGCTACGGTGCGGCGATCATCGATGACGACACGCCGACGCCGACGCACGCGCTCTTCACTTGGCCGCGCCTGATTCGCGTTTGCGTCGTCAGCCTTGCGCTGTGGGCCGGCGTGATGGCATTGCTGTTCGCACGCTATGGTTGGGAACACACGCTGACACAGATGGGCTGGTTCTTCACCAAGGCCGCATTGCTTACCTTCGGCGGCGCTTATGCGGTGTTGCCCTACGTCTACCAGGGCGGCGTCGAAGAGTACCAGTGGCTGACAGCGACACAGATGATCGACGGCCTGGCGCTCGGAGAAACCACACCGGGCCCGCTGATCATGGTGGTGACCTTCATCGGTTTCGTCGGCGGCTGGGTGAAACAGATCCTCGGCCCCGAAAATCTGTTCTTGGCCGGCAGCGTGGCTGCGATCGTCGTCACCTACTTCACGTTCCTGCCAAGTTTCGTGTTCATCTTTCTCGGCGCGCCGCTGATCGAAACCACGCATGGCAACCTCAAGTTCACCGCGCCGCTGACCGGCATCACCGCCGCGGTCGTCGGCGTGGTCCTCAATCTGGCGGTGTTCTTCGCCTGGCACGTGCTGTGGCCCGAGGCGACCGAAGCCGCGCCTTTCAGCGGGCCGTTCGAATGGGCCACGCTAGCGCTTGGCATCGCTGCGTTCATCGCGCTATTCCGCTTCGGCGTCGGCATCATCCCCGTGATCGGCGCGTGCGGCGCGGCTGGATTGATCTATTCCTTTGTTAAACCGCTGCCGGGAATGTGAGGAGGCATCATGAAATGGGTGACCCGTGAGCGACCCAAGATCGACCGCATCGCCTGCCCGTGGCTGATTGCGCGCTTTATCGACCAGCAGCCCGAATTTCTTTACGTGCCGGCTGCCGAGGTCATGCGGGTTGCGGCGGAGACCGCCGCGATTCCCTACGATGTGCCCGGCGTCGAACTCGGCCACGCCGGGGAGCTGTGCAGCTTCGATGCGTTCCTGAGGAAATACCACCTGACCGATCCGGCGTTGCAAAGACTGGCGCCGATCGTGCGCGGCGCCGATACCGGCAAGCCAATTCTGGCGCCCGAAGCGGCCGGCCTGCTTGCGATTTCCCGAGGGCTGTCGTTGAACTTCGAGCGCGACCACGAAATGCTTGCGCACGGCATGGTGATGTACGACGCGCTCTACGCGTGGTGCGTCTATTGCCAGTCGGAAACGCACCGCCGGCCGCCGAAGATGTAAGGGGGCAAGGGCGGCGGATTGATTCCCTCCCCTTCAAGGGTAAAGTGACGGCGGATTGATTCCCTCCCCTTCCATCCCTCACTCCTGACCTCTCTCCCAAAGGGAGAGAGGAAGCTCGAGCCTCCCTTCTCCTTTCGGGAGAAGGGTCGGGGATGAGGGACCGGGAGGGTCAGGGTGGGGATGGGTTATTTTGGAAATTACATTCTCGACTTTGTCTGTCTGGAAAAAATGCTGGTGATCGAAGTAGACGGCGGACAGCACGGGGAGAACATGGAGAGGGATAAGGCCCGCGCGGCACGCCTGAGCGCGGCAGGCTTCAGAGTACTGCGATTCTGGGATAACGAGGTACTGGGCGACATCGAAGCAGTTAAGGAATCGATTTGGCGAATTTTGCATACCCCACCCCCATCCTGACCTTCCCCCTGAGGGGGAAGGAATTGAAGCGGTGAACTTCCCCTGAGGGGGAAGGAATTGAGCCGGGCGTTTCAGCGCCTGCTAGCAGCCTGTCGGACCTAACAGCCCCAACAGGCTGCTAAAGGAGTTTGCCGGAGCCAAGTCCGACAAACTCCTGGCGCTGATCGCCGTTACTTGCGCTGCTCCTTGCGCAACTCGTCGTTGAGCTTGCGCAACTCCCTGAGGCGCGCTTCCGCGCTCGAAAGCTGATAGAAATCGCCGTCGCCGCTCTTCAACGCGATTTGCAGCTGCTCGACGGCGCCGGGGATGTTGCCCATCCTGGCATACGCCTCACCCTGCGCACGGTGCTGCGCGAACCGCTTGTCGAGCATGGCGTAGCTGCGTGCCTGCAGCAGATACAGCCTGTGATCCTCGGGGTAGACCTGCAAGCGGTCTTCCACCACCTTGAGCGCGGCTTCGGGCCGGCGGTTCTGCAGCAGCGCGTCGGCGTAGTCGTAAGTGAGGGCGCGATAGTGGGGATAGGTCCTGACCGCTTCGCGGTAACAGGCAAACTGTGCCGCGGTTTCACTGGCGGCAGCCTGAAGCCGGCAAGCCAGCGCTTCGATCATCGGACTCGGCCGCGCAACCTTGCGCAACGCTTCCAGCTCCTTCTTGGCTCGCGCATGGTCTCCACCGCGGAGCAGGCTGGCAACAAGACCGTAGCGGCTCGCCGCCTCGCTCAGAAACTTGCGTTCGGCCAGGCTTTGTTCAAAAAAAGCGAGCGCTTCCCGCGGTGGCTCGCTATCGGCCCTGAGCTTGGCGCGAATGATCTGGAATTCGACGCTGTCGGGGACCTGGCGATACGGCAAAGCCTCCAGGCGATTCTGGACATCGGCGATGCGCTCGAACGTCAGCGGGTGCGTGCGCAAGTATGAAGGCGCCCCGCCCTCGTAGACCCGCGTGGCGCGTTGCAGGCGCTCAAAAAAAGTGATCATCGCGCGCGGGTCGAATCCGGCCTGGTCGAGAATCTGCAGCCCGATGCGGTCCGCCTCGCGCTCGTTGTCACGCGTGAAGTTGAGCTGGCTCTGAATCGCGCTTGCCGTCCCGAACGTAGCCGCCGCCTGTGCCGCCTGCGAACTGGCCCGCGCTGCCAGGATCGCCACGGCGAGTGCCGCGAGCGAAACCACCTGGCTCTGTTTCTGCTGGGCGATCATGCGCGCGATGTGGCGCTGCGTTACGTGCGAGATTTCGTGGGCGAGCACGCTCGCCACCTCCGATTCGCTTTGCGCGTTGAGCAGCAGCCCGGTGTTGACGCCGATGAATCCGCCCGGCAGCGCAAAGGCGTTGATCTGGTTGTCCTGGATCAGGAAGAAATCGAAGTTCTGGCGCGCATCGGGGCTGCGCGAAGCGAGGCGGTCGCCCAGGTTATTGATGTAATCGACGGCTTCGGGATCATCATAGAAGCTGCGGTCGGCGCGGATCTCCCGCATGATGTTTTCGCCCAGGCGCCGCTCCTGCAAAGGCGAAAAATCGCTTTGGGCGACATCCCCAAGATCGGGCAGTCCTTCGGCCAGTACGCCGGGCACGGCAAACAGGACGAGCAGCAGCAGGTAACGTAATCGCATGATGCTATGATAGTTTCTTTTGAGCGCGAGTTCCCAGGAGTTTGTTGGACTTAGCCCCGACAAACTCCTTTAGCAGCCTGTACGGACTGTTAAGTCCGACAGGCTGCTAGTCACAGGAAAACAAAAATGAAAAAGCTCTCACACTTCGATGTGCGCGGGCAGGCGCGCATGGTCGACGTCGCGGCAAAAGATGAGACCCATCGCGTTGCGCGCGCCGGGGGCCGCATCCGCATGCTGCCCGCCACACTCAGGCAGATTGTGGCCAAAACCGCCCGGAAAGGCGATGTGCTGGGCGTTGCGCGCATCGCCGCCATCCAGGCGGCAAAGCGCGCCCCGGACCTGATTCCGCTGTGCCATCCGCTCGCGTTGACCCGCGTCGACATCGAATTCGCGATCGACCGGAAAGCCTCTGCGATCGACTGCCTTGCCACTGTAGAAACCGTGGGGCGCACCGGCGTCGAAATGGAAGCGCTCACCGCTGTGAGCGCCGGCCTGCTCACGATTTACGATATGTGCAAGGCTGTGGACCGCGGCATGCGCCTCGAACGCATCCATCTGCTCGAAAAAACAGGCGGAAAATCAGGACATTGGATGGCAAAACCCGCGCGGTGCACAGGCTGAAACGGCGCGCAACCTCGCTGTTTCTGGCATGCGGAATGTTGGTCCCAAGATAAAGTAAATTTTATGGAGTGATAAAAACACCTTGCTTGGACAGGGTTTCCTAACTTGGTTAGCATGCGGGAGTTTAATTAGACGCGTAAAAACTGATTTTCGATAAACGGCCGGTGACGGAACGGTTGCCGGTATTTCAGTGGAGTGAAGGAGGAGTCATGAACGATTTGCGCAGAACCTTTCTTAAGCTGAGCGGCAGTGCGGGAGCGGTGGCGGTCGCAGTCGCCGCCGGCCTGCTGAGGAGCGGGCAGGGATGGGCTGCCGACTGGAACAAGGATGCCTTTGCGTCGAAGGCGCTTGCTGACGCACTGAAAAACCTCGGCGCCGCGAACCTGATCGAGAGCAAGGACATCGTGATCACCGCGCCGGACATCGCCGAAAACGGCGCCGTGGTGCCGGTCGCCGTCACCAGCAAAATCCCCAATACGCAGAGCATCTCGATACTGGCCGAAAAGAATCCGTTTCCGCTCGCAGCGAGCTTCGACATAGCGACCGGCGGCGAGGGCTATGTTTCGACACGCCTGAAAATGGGCCAGACCTCGGATGTGCGCGTAGTGGTCAAGGCCGGCGGCAAATACTACACCGCCGCGAAAGAAGTCAAGGTCACCATCGGCGGCTGCGGCTAGGAATCTGTCGGGCTACACCGCGACATATTCCTTACGCAAGACCGCCCGCAGGCAAAAACACACGAGAGAAATTGAAATACATGACTTCGGCCCCACTCAACTCATCGCTGATGGATAAGAGAATTTACTTTCCCCCTCTAACATTCTGTTCCACGCCTGCGGGCGGTTTTGCGATTTGCAGAATGCTGGAGCTAAGAGTCCGGCATTCTGCAAGGAGACCACTCCGTGGCTGAACCAATGAAGATCCGCGCCACGCTGCAGGGCGATGTGGCGGACGTGCGCATCCTGATGCTGCATCCGATGGAGACCGGCCAGCGCAAGGACGCGAAGGGCGACATCGTACCGCTGCATTTCATCCAGAATGTGGTCGTCACCCACAACGGCAAGGTGGTGCTCGACGCGCAATGGAGCCAGGCGGTCTCGCGCAACCCCTTTCTGGGGCTGCGCGTCAAGGGTGCAAAGGCCGGCGACAAGATCGGCGTGACCTGGACCGACAACAAGGGCGATAAACGTAGCGACGAAGCTGCGGTGGCCGCGGGCTCTTAGCGCCGGCGGTTTCCACATTCACGTTCAGCAATAAAACCAGGAGGAGGAAAACATGCTGAAGCTGCGAAGCGGCGTTGCCGCGATCGCTTTTCTATGCCTTGGCGGCAATGGCTACGCCGCCGACCCGCTCGCCGTCGGACGCCAGATGCTCGCCGAGGACAACCCGGGCGAGCTGTGGATAGACCAGGGCAAGAACCTCTTTTACCAAAAGCGGGGCCCCAAGAACGCGTCATTGGAGCAGTGCGACTTCGGCTTGGGCCCGGGGAAGCTCGAAGGCGCCGCCGCCCATCTGCCGCGCTACTTCCAGGATACCGACAAAGTACAGGACCTGGAATCCAGGCTGCTCACCTGCATGGTCGAGTTGCAGGGGTTCAAACGCGAAGACGTCGTCAAGAGGGCGATCAGTCCCGGGGGCAGCAGCGGCTCCGATGTGGAGGCCTTGGCCCTTTACATCACCTTCCGGTCGAATGGGATGAAGGTGAACGTCTCGCTCAGCCACCAGAAGGAGTACGACATGTACAAGGCGGGCGAGTACCTCTTCTTTCGGCGCAGTGGTCAGACCGATTTCGCGTGTGTGCAGTGCCACGGCGAAGCGAACAAGCGCATCCGCCTGCAGGACTTGATACACATGACCGATAAGAAAGGCGCGCAGGAAGTGGTGTCGACTTGGCCCGCGTATCGCGGCGCGCATTATGTGGTCCGAACCATGCAGTGGCGGCTCTACGACTGCTTCTGGCAGATGCGGCTGCCGGAACTGAAATATACGTCTGACACGTCAATCGCGTTGACGACGTATCTGCACTATCAAGGCAACGGGGCCGTGATTCGGGTACCCGGATTCAAGCGCTAGGAGCTCGTCGGACTTAGCCCTGCATCAATGCCTAACAGCGAAATAAGGCCGTGTTATTCCCGAGAGCAAAGCCTGCCCCCGAAGGTTCTAATCGGGGGGGAATCCATTGGGCGTCCGGGGCTTCGTCGATGCGCCGTATCGGTCCCCGCTCCCCGCATTCGCGGGGACAAGCTTCGCACGAGGACGACATTTCCATGTTAGTCGATTATGCAAGGATCAATAGGGGAGGGAGGAACGTATGAGAAAAGCATGGCTGAGATGGACGACGCTTGGCGCCGCGGCGCTGATTGCCGCGGGTTGTGCAACTTATCCCGATGAAGCGACCACGCGCCAGAGGGCGGAAAAAATGGTGAGCGAAGATTTCTCCGCACCGATGCCAGCCTTGCTGAAGCGCCTCGTGCAGGACAAGTCGCAGCAGATATGCAGCAAGATCGACGATGCCAAGCTCACGCAGGCGGAAGCGGCCGAAGTGGCCAAGCTGGCGCACGCCTCCATCAAGTATCCGCAATCCGGGAAGCTCGTGGGCGATTGGAAGGTCGGCAACAAGCTCGCGCATGACGGTGCCGGCGACCGTATCCAGGGCGGAAAGCTAGAGAAGCGCAAGGAAAACGGCGGGCTCTGCCAGAACTGCCATGCCCTCGCTCCCGGAGAGATCAACGTGGGCAATGTGGGACCGAGCCTGACCGGCTACGGCCTGCAGCGCGGGAATTCCGAGGCGACCGCGAAATACACGTACGAGAAAATCTACAATGCCTGGGCGTATTTCCCGTGCTCCAACATGCCGCGCCTCGGCGCCACTGGCCACCTCACGCCGGAACAGATCACCCACATGGTGGCGTACCTGATCGACCCGCAGTCCCCGGTGAACAAGAAATAAAGCGGAGGAATTCCCTCCCCACAAGGGCAACAAAAACAGCTTCCCTCCCCTTCCATCCCTCACTCCTGACCTCTCTCCCAAAGGGAGAGAGGAAGCTCGAGCCTCCCTTCTCGTTTCCCTCACTCCCGCCTCTCTCCCGAGGGGAAGAGGGGACTCGAGCCTCCCTTCTCCCCTCGGGAGAAGGGTCGGGGATGAGGGATGGAAGGGTCGGGGATGAGGGATGGAAGGGTCGGGGATGAGGGACCGGGAGGGCTAGGGTGGGGATGGGTTTAAGTGCGGCAGCGATTGTTAGCATTACCCCACCCCCATCCTGACCTTCCCCCTGAAGGGGAAGGAATTTTTTGATCTTCCCCCTGAAGGGGGAAGGAACAGTTTGGCCCTCTAGGAGTTTGTCGGACTTGGCCCCGACAAACTCCTAATGCAAAACCGGCGCCAGGAAAATTGCAAGGGAGCATGATAGATATGCGAATTCACCCTCAGTTTTCTTCACGTTCGACCCGTTCGGCGGGGTTTTTTTGGAATTGTCAGCCGGTTTTGCTTTTAGCAGCCTGTTCGGGCTGTTAAGTCCCACAGGCTGCTAGGGGAAAGGAACACCTTGACCAGCGGGTCTCGTGACACAGCAAGATTAGGACGGACCGCATCATGAGTATGGCTCGCCGCGAGTTCCTGCAAATCATGGCGGTCGCCGCGGCCTACGGACTGCCCGTGGGCAGCGGCAAGGCGCTCGCGGCGAGCCGCATCGATCGCTTTTATGACTTGCCCGGGATCGGCAAGGGCGTGACCTTGATGCACTTCACCGACTGCCACGCCCAGTTGCTGCCCATCTACTTCCGCGAGCCCGACGTCAACATCGGCCTCAATGCGGCGTTCGGCCGGCCGCCGCACCTGGTCGGCGAGGCGTTGCTCAAACACTTCAAGATCAGCCCCGGAACGCGGCTGGCGCACGCTTTCACCTATCTCGATTTCGCGAATGCCGCGCGCACCTACGGCAAGGTCGGCGGTTTCGCGCATCTGGCGGCGCTGGTAAAGCGCGTGCGCGCGCAGCGCCCCGGCGCGCTGCTGCTCGATGGCGGCGACAGTTGGCAGGGTTCGGCCACCGCGCTGTGGACCAAGGGGCAGGACATGATCGACGCGAGCAAGCTGCTGGGCGTCGACATCATGACCGGCCACTGGGAATTCACCTACGGCGCGGCTCGCGTGAAAGAGGCGGTGGCCCGGGATTTCGCGGGAACAATCGAATTCGTCGCGCAGAATGTGAAGACCGCCGATTTCGGCGACCCGGTGTTCAAATCGCACGTGATGCGCGAAGTGAACGGCGTGCCGGTGGCGATCGTCGGCCAGGCTTTTCCCTACACCCCGATTGCCAATCCGCGCCATTTCGTGGCCGACTGGACCTTCGGCATCCAGGAGGAAAACCTGCAGAAGACGGTGCACGACGCACGCGCTAAAGGCGCGCAGGCGGTGGTCCTGTTGTCCCACAACGGCATCGACGTCGATCTCAAGCTCGCCGCGCGCGTCACCGGCATCGACGCCATCCTCGGCGGACACACGCACGACGCGGTCCCCGATCCCGTGGTGGTCAAAAACGCCTCGGGCGCGACGCTGGTCACCAACGCCGGCTGCAACGGGAAGTTTCTCGCCGTGCTCGATCTCGACGTGCGCGGCGGCGCAGTCAGGGGTCATCACTATCGTCTGCTGCCCGTATTCTCCGACCTGATCGGACCCGAAACGGAAATGGCGGCGCTGATCAGAAAAGTCCGCGCGCCATTCGAGGCAAAGCTTGCCGGGAAGCTGGCGGTGAGCGAAGCGCTGCTCTACCGCCGCGGCAACTTCACCGGCAGCTTCGACCAGGTCATCCTCGACGCGCTGATGGAGGTCAAGGGCGCGGAAATCGCCTTCACGCCCGGCTTTCGCTGGGGCACCACGATATTGCCCGGCCAGACGATCACATTGGAGCATGTGATGGATCAGACGGCGATCACCTATCCGTATGTCACCGTCAACGACTTGGCCGGGGAGACGATCAAGAACATCCTTGAAGACGTCTGCGACAATCTTTTCAACCCCGATCCCTACTACCAGCAGGGCGGCGACATGGTGCGCGTCGGCGGCATGCAGTATACCTGCGACCCGGCGCAGAAGATCGGCAGCCGCATCAGCAACATGACACTCAAGGGCAAGCCGATCGAGGCAGACAAAAAATACAAAGTGGCAAGCTGGGCGCCGGTCGCCGAGGGCGCGTCGGGCGAACCGGTCTGGGACGTCGTGACCCAATACCTGCGCGACACCAAGGTAATCCGGCCGCCCACGCTCAACCGGCCGCGGCTGATCGGCGTCAAAGGCAATCCGGGCATCGCGTAAGTTACGTGCAAGGCAACCCAGGCAACGAGGTTGCCGAGACGAAAGCAACGGAGCTATGCCACCTCGAAATGCATTTGCTTGAGGCTGGACTCGGGCACACGCTTGCCAGCATCGAGGATCTCTATCCCGACAACTTGGCTTTGCTCGTTGAAGTCGAGAACGATCCCCGGCTTCACTTCCTCAGACTCAACGATCCTGGAATCATCAAGACGGAAGTAAAGTGCGTCCGATTCTCGGTCAAAATGAACCTTCATAGCTTGATCGATCGCTCAGCGATGACTGTTTGAGCATGCGCGGAGAGAACATACTTCGACATGCGCAGATTATATAGCATGCCTTCGTGGACATACTTAACTCTATTGCGCTTATTCATGTCCGCCTCTCGGTGAAATTATCTCCCCGGCCGGTCAGGTGTGGGTCGGGTGGTGAGAGACCAATTTCTAGCGATACGCTTCACGACGGTGTCGAACCGCAAAGATATCAACCAAGCGTTCCTTGTCGGACAGCCGATAAACAATGCGCCAGTCGCCCACGCGAATGCGCCAGAGATCGCTAGCGCCTTCCAGCTTTATCACGCCTGTGGGGCGGGGATTGTCCGCGAGCGCCTCAATACGCCTCAGAACGCGGGCAGCAACGGCCGGATCCAGCGCCTGAAGTTCTTTGCGCGCGGAACGCGCAAAGACTACAGCGTATTTAGCCACGCGCCTTGCGCTTGCCCTTGGCTCCGATCAGGCACTTTACCGTTGCCAAAGATTCACGCGGCTCGCTACGGCGACGATGAGCAAGGTAAGCGTCGTAGAGATCTTCCCAGAGACCTTTGTGCGTTTTGAGGTCAATAAGCACCGCCTTCTTCCGGCCTTTGCGGTCAATCAGAAACTCGATTCCTGGCATGTTCATAGCACGTTCCACGTATCAGATACTGCTAAGTATAACGCGCTGCAGGTCTTAGCCTCTACCCTGATCAAACAGTATGCGCACTTAGACGGGCTAAACAGGCGTCAGCGCGCTTCGCGCAGCATGTTCCAGAACGGCGCGAACCTGCTCGGGTGTAACACCGGGAAACCACTGCACGAACTGCGAAACCTGTGCGCCGTCCTCAAGGTTTTCAAACAGCGCGGCAACAGTCACGCGCGTGCCGCAGAACACCCAGGCGCCGCTGACACGTTGAGGGTCCCGCTCGACGGCGGGGCACGTTGACCAATCGATCATACGTTTAATGGTATCACCGTCAGGCTCTGAAGACTAACCACGCGCCGGCTAACCGCCGGCGCGCTTGCGCGATGTCCGTGTTGAGCGAGAGGTTACAGGTGCTGCGTAGGTTGCCATTTCCTCCCGTAGCACTCGCCGCAGTGTCTCAGCAAGAACCCCATCTTCGCGAGTGATGTGCTCCCGCAAAGCAAGGTTGATAAGGGTCTGATAATTCCCACCGCCCTGATCATGAACCTGACGGCGAAACCATGCGCCATTGCATGCACATACGTGCACGGCGTCAATGCCGATGAACAACACCTTCAACTATTCAACCGCAGGAAGGTGCTCTATCCCCCTTGCGAGGGAAGCGGGGTTGGGGGAGTGGATAGCGAACGCGCTAGAACGCTGCGCAAGTACTTGAGTGGATAGCGTCGAACAGCGAGTTTGACCCCTCGGCCTTAAGTATCGGTGAAGAAAACCGCTTCGGTTGGGTGACCCAGGCCGCTTGGGACGCTCTGGCTGAGGCGATTGACGTTCGCAAGCCTTTTCTGCGGCGCATTCGGGTAGAGCTTGCGAAAGCACTGCCCGAGTCCGCCAAAGCGCTCCTCGCACGACCCGAGTTCACCGGCGAGGAACGGCAATTTCTTGAGACCGTCGTCGGCATCGTGGAAGAGCACGCGAAGTTTGTGCTCGAGAAGGAATAGTCGACAAAATGGGTTTCAGCGTCGAACTGTCACCCCGGCCAGGAAATCTTCCAAGGCGCGTATTGGCGCAATATCTTCAAAAAGAACTTGACGCGACGCCTCGATGCGCTCGCAGATATGCCGGCGATACTGCGCGTCCTTTGCGAGCTTGACTACAAGCGCGATGTAGTCTTCTTCTGACGCCGCGACCAGTCCCGGCAGCCCCATCCGTTTCAGGATGCCGCTTGCCAGCCTGCCGCGCAGGAAGCGGCCTTCTCTGGTCACAATCGGAACACCGCATTCCACCGCCTGCATGGCGGTATTGAAACCGGAGAAACCGATGGTATCCAAATAAACATCGGCGCGTTTCATCAGCCCGTAAAACCCCGAACTGCTCTGCCAGGGAATGAACCTGACAAATTCATCAAAATCCAGCCCACTACGGACAAACACAATTTCGAGCCGCTGCCGCAGCTTCTCTGACACTTTGCTGAGCCGATGCGTAAAAAAGACAAATCGGCACCGGCCCAGTCTGCGGGCAATTTCGGTCAAAACCCAGTCGTGCTGCGGCGCATACTTGAACGGCACACCAGGACAAAGAAGCAGCGGCAACTCCGGTACGATGCCCAGGCCGTGCAGATCGGGACTCGCGGCGGCAACCGGGAAGGGCTTATAGAAACAGCCCAGATGGGGCAAAGCAACGAGTCGTTCAGTGTAATTGTCCTGCGCGTTCGGGGGCTCCAGATCCACCGCGGACAGGTAATAGTCGATTGTCGGTAGGCCGGTGGTTTCCGGATGGCCCCACGTGGCCACCTGGACCGGCGCAAGGCGCAGGCTGGCCAGCCTCATCGTCATGGGATCCATTCCGACTTCCGGATAAATCAACACGTCAGGTTGTTGGCCAATA
>MERI01000224.1 GCA_001772005.1 Betaproteobacteria bacterium RIFCSPLOWO2_12_FULL_62_58
CCCAAAGAACCTTGCGCACGCAAAAAGCGCGGCGAATCATTTTGAGGGTGTTGCGCGCTAATCCTCAAAAACACGCGGATCGCAATCGCTGTTTACAGTCGCCTCTGAAAGCGTGAACGAGGACCTGTGGCGCGCAAAAAATCAATCGAGTGCAGGCGCTCTCCAGAAAGTACTCGTGATGTAGACCACCCAATACCGATTTCGCAAGCACAACGACGCCTTCCCCCAATCGATGTCGGGATTCCGATTTCCTCTGTATTGCCAATTGCTCCGGTGGGTCCGGTACGCCAGGACCAAGGCAGCTGGGGGATCTGCCTCGATCGTAGTGATTCACCCACTCTCTCACAATTGATCGCAGGTGCGACTCCGACAGGGGGATCAACCAATCCAGGCATTCTCTTCGCATCGTTCCGATCACCCGTTCGCACACGGCATTCGCCTTCGGGCACCGCGGTGGAGTTTTAAGCGCGCTTAAGCCAAGACTTCCGATTGAATCATCGAGGCTCTTGGCGAAGATGTTGCCACGATCGTGGAGGAAGTATCGGTGCAGTTGCTGTGGCGTCCAGTCAGCGGTGGGATGTCTCGTCAGTTAAAGTGAAGCAATCGGCGCGAGCCGTGCTCGATCAATACCCACACGAAGAGCAACCGGAAGGTGGCCGTGACCGCAACGAAGAAATCGCATGCCACGATCGCCTTGGCATGGTTTCGTAGAAACGTCACCCGGCGCTGGTGACCGCGCGGGCCGCCGCGCGGCTGCTTGGGCATGTACTTGCGCACTGTCCGCGGCGAAACGCGTATACCAAGCTTCACCAGCAGCTCGTTTGCAATTCACTGTTCGCCCGAGAGCGGATTCTCGATGGACATGCGCCGGATCAGCTGGCGTAGCTCCACAAGAATCGGTCGACGCCCCGGACGAGACGTCCAGCCCCAGAACACACGGAACCCGGCACGGTGCCACCGAATCAAGGTCTCCGGCCGCACGATCACCAGCGCCGAGCGCCAATCGAACAGCCTGGATAAGAAACCTAGGCTCACCCGCATCGCGGCATCTATGAGCTGCGGCTTGACCCCTCTACCTTTGTACAACGCCAGCTGCCGGCGCAGAAATAAATTCCCGGCAACCAGCGCACACCGCGAGCGGCACGTGAGAACGACGAGCGGTACAGCGTCCCACAACAGTTGAACGACAAATCACCTTGTCCATGCCAAAGCGATCCTACGCCGAAAATCTGGTCACCGTCGCGTTAAGTAAATATCCTCCGGCAAAGCCGGAGGCTTTAGTTTGTGAGCCGCTCAAAGCGGCTTGAGGGGCCGCTAACGCGGCCCCATGATTCAAAGGCCACCCCTGCTCTGCCACACTGACGTAATCCCCCCCTCCCCTTTCACTGCAAGCATAGAACCTTCCTTCGGCATTTCGCGGTGAACACCACACGCCATATCGACGCCCCGCCTTGGTTCCCGACTCGTTCATCCACTGAACTTCCGTTCGTGTGCTTTGCCGTCCCACGATTGGCAGTGTCCGAGACGATTCCCGGATATGTCAAACTCCTACTGCCACCCCGGCAGAGCCGGGGGGCCTCCCGTAGTAGGCTAGGCGACTTGTTTGGGTTTCTTGCCGAGGAACTTGCGTTCCATCTGGAATACCTCCCGTATGCGCGCATAATTCGATCCGGACAGGCGGCCGATCGGATTTAACCGCGCGATGTCGACGTGGTACCGGTCGTTGACGATGCCGTCGCGAAAATGAAACCACACGATCTCGCCGAGCACAACATGATGGCGCTCTCCGGCATCGACGATCTGCAGCACGCGGCCCTCCATCTGCACCGGCGCCTCAGCGATGCGCGGCGGACGCACCTTCACCGAGCGCAGCGCCGTGAATCCCGCCTCATCGAGTTCGTTCACACCGGTCGGGAAATTCGTGGCGCAGACGTTCATGCGTTCTGCAATCGCTTCATCGCAAATGTGGAGGACGAATTCGGGAAGATGGCGCAGATTCTGGATCGTGTCCTTCACGCTGCCGTCTCCCTGGTCACCCACCGAAAACATCACTATCGGCGGCGCGCTGCCGGCCATGTTGAAGAGGCTGAACGGGGCGGCGTTCGGGCCGAGCGGCCCCAGCGTCGTCACGAGCGCGATCGGGCGCGGAATAATGCATCCCGTCATCAGTTTGTATTGCTCCTTTTCACTCAGCACTGCAGGATCGAGCTGCATAGATTCCACCTCACTTCTACTTTTTTGGCGACAACTAGCGACCTTTAAGCCTGCTGCAATGATCGAACATAATGGTACCCAACGATACGTTGTAGCCCGCGACGTAAACCTTCAAATATCACAATGCGATCCCATTCGATATTCTCAATGTTAATGTCAGGCCCGAACTCCTTGAGCAACCAGACCGAGAGCTCAGGCCATCCTGGTGCGCCGACTTCAAATATCAAGTGTTCCAGCCCTATGGCATTCACGATCTCGGCGATTGGACGAGGGTTGTTTTTCTTACAGTAGTAATACAGCTCACCATTCTCTAATGTCACCTTTACGGCACCTGCGTCAAGGTCCGAGCGGATCGAATCGATTGCTTGCCGTGCGGGATACGGAGAATGGACGGTTTTTTTGCCTACTTCAGTGAACACGTCGAGACCCAGTTTACGTCCAGCTTTGATCAGCTTTGCGCGCTCTGAAAGCTCGAGTTCTGGCATCGAGTCGTCACTGACCTCAATCCCGTTGAACCCAAACTTTGCCACCGTTTCGAAGTACTGCGGCACCTTCTTCTGAAGATACGCGATTTCGAACGCAATACCGCCAGGGAATATACGAAAGCCCTTCCTTTTATATATGCGTAGTTTCCTCTTCAATAAAGTTGGCGAGAAACGGCTCAATAGTCCTGTGAAGTCGGTCAGCTTAACGTAGTCAATCAGGTCGCCATGCATATCGAGGACGTCCTCCTGCAAACCAAGCGGGAGAGCTCGATCAGTTAGGATCGTCCAGCGACACGTCCTTGGCTTGGGGGTGGCCTCTGGGATAGAGAGAAAAGGAAAAGCGGTCGTAATCTTTCTTTTCATGCGCTTCATATCGTCCTCTTCTAGCGTTTCAATTTGCCAAGCCCAACTCCGTTAGTACGGACTTTATCTCTTGGTATTGCGCATCGAAATACTGCCTCGTTCTGCCGCTATTCATGTATTCGTTCAGCCAAAGGTTTTTTTCCAGACTCCGCTTCCATTCGTCTAGTGCAGTGAGCCTCGCGAACACCGAATCCCAGTAAGCGATTTGCTCAGCATTCAGTCCGCGTGGTCCAATCACGCCGCGCCAATTCGAAAATACCGAATTCACGCCCTGCTCTTTCCAAGTGGGGACGCCCGCAAATAGGCCAGTCAACCGCCCCGGAGCGGATATCCCAATTGTACGTAGCTTTCCGGATAGCATGTACGGAAGCACCTGGCTCGGTACTGTGACGATCGCGTCAACATGCCCCCCAAGCAATGCCGTAATCGTTTCCCCACCCGATCCGAAAATAACTGTTTTCAGCTTCCGGATGTCCACGCCAACGGAACGGGCAGCAAGCGCAAGTGCGATATGGTTGGCGTTGCCCACACTGCTTGAAAAACCGATGCTCATGCCACTCGGATTCTTCTTTAAGTGGACAAAAAAATCCTGGCCGTCCTTGACCGGTGAGTGGGCTTGCACGGCAAAAGCGATATAATCGCTAAATAACAGGGCAATCGGCGTGATGTCGGTGTAGCTCGCCGGGCCCGCACCTCTGGCATAGTTGGTCAACAGAGTTGTCGAGCTAATTGCGAGATGATGCCCGTCACCTTGTTGCTGATTTAGATATGCGATACTGACCGCGCCACCGCCCCCCGGCTTGTTCACGACGCTAGTCGAGGCATTGATTAGATGTCTCATCTGCACTAGCCGCTGAATTTCCCGTGCCGTTGCATCGTTGCCTCCCCCGGGTTTATTCCCGACGATTATTTCGATATTGCGCTCGGGCGTCCACACTGCCACAGCGTGTTCCACGCTCAGCAAAGCCAGACCGCAAACAACCGCCCAAATACCGATTGCCGGCATTACAACTCTCGACACTCTCTGCTTAAAGCACAGCATTCCTTCCTCCTTGGAAGACCTGCCCTGCTAGTGTTAGTACTGTGGCTGAAGTTCGAGCGCTATGTCGCGCCGCATAACCGTGACCCGAAGCCCTCTGTCCGGACCGCCCGTGCCTCTGCTATCCTCGCTAAGGTCACGCGTGCCGGTGCTCGACGGAATAAGTTGCAATCTGCTTGACGCATTACACTAGGATGGGTACATCTCCTTGAAAACGGGATCGTCCTCGAGCTTGAGTGCCCGCAGAGCGTTCTTGTACATCATCTTGGGCAGCGCCTCCGGCTTCCAGGGCAGCTCGAAGAAGGCCTCCATGTACCGTTTCATCGGATGGCATGGATATGCCGATCCGAAGAGGAACTTGTTCTGGCAGTCGTGGAGGTTCATGTTCACGGCTTTGACCCAGTCCTCGGTTCCCAGCCGGGCAAGGGTCTCGTCGGGAGAGAGGTAGACGTTCTCGTGCCGACCGCCCACGACGATAGCTTGGCGGCCGTAGGGATAGCAGGCGTGGCCGGCTATGATCCGCAACTCCGGGAAGTCCGTGGCGACCTGATCCAGATGCCGCGGATTGCCGTAGTCTATGTTCTTGCCTCCCAGGTTCCCCGTGGTCTGGGGTATTAGTGTCAGGTCCAGTTCGACACATTTCTCGTAGATGGGATAGAGCTGCCGGTCATCCAAATTGCAGCCGGGGGAGCGCCCTGGCTCGATGAACACCACCTGAAGGCCCAGTTGGTAGCACCGCTCGATCTCGATCAGCGCGGAGTGGAAGACGTTTCCGGCGTCGATGCCCATGACGCCGATGAAGCGCCCCCAGTACTTGCGTTGGAGTTCGGCCATCACGTCGTTGGACGCGGTACGAGAGGGCAATACGTGGCGCCCGATCCTGGTCCCGGGGTTGTTGCCGTACGGGGCCGCCGCGGTGGTGATGCCGTACTCGCCGAGTTCCTCGAAGAAGGTTTCCATGGTGGGGTTGTCGAATACCTTGTTTGCGCCGTACCCATGGTGAATGCCCTGGCAGGTCTCCAGGAAGTAGGATCCCAACTCAGGAATCGGGGGGCGGCAGCGCACGTCGATAATCACGTTGTGACCTCCTTTGACAGTCCGGGGCGTACTCCGCGTTGGCAGCTCTCAACCACTCCAGGGAGACTGGCTCCTCAGGCGGCGTACATCTCTTTGAACACGGGGTCCTCCTCGAGCTTTAGCGCTCGGAGAGCGTTCTTGTACAGGATCTTGGGCAATGCCTCCGGCTTCCAGGACAGCTTCAGAAAGGCATCCACCACGCCTTTCAGGGGACGTGCGGGATAGGCCGAGGCGAAGATGAACTTGTTTTGGCAGTCGTGCAGGTTCATGTTGACCGCCTTGATCCAGTCCTCCGTTCCCAGACGGAACACCGTGTCGTCGGGGGAGAGGTACACGTTCTCGTGGCGGCCGCCTACCACGATGGCCTCACGACCGTAGGGATAGCAGCAGTGGCCGGCGATGATGCGGAGATCTGGGAAGTCGGCGGCAACCTGGTCCAGGTGCCTAGGATTGGCGTAGTCGATGTTCCTTCCGCCCAGCACTCCCGTTGTCTGCGGCATTAGGGTCAGGTCCAGCTCAACGCATTTCTCGTAGATGGGGTAGAGCCGACGATCGTCCAGGTCGCATCCCGGGGAGCGCCCCGGTTCGATGAAAACAGCTCGCAGGCCCAGCTTGGCGCAGCGCTCGATCTCCTGCAAGGCGGAGTGATAGACATTTCCAGCATCTATGCCCGCGACACCCACGAACTTCCCCCAGTGCCTCCGGTTGAGGTCGGCCATCACGTCGTTGGACGCGGTCCGAGCTGGCATCACGTGGCGGCCGATCTTGATGCCTGGGCTGTTGCCGTAGGGCGCAACCGCCGTGGTGATTCCGCACTCGCCGATCTCTTCGAAGAAGCCCTCCATGGTTGGGTTTTTGAACCCCTTGATGGAGTCGTACGAGTGGAAAACCTTCTTCGACACCTCGGCGAAGTAATTTCCCAACTCCGGGATGGTAGGTCTGCATCTCATGTCGATGATCATTCTGGCGCTCCTCTCAGTAGTATTGAAGTGTTCCCATAGACCGCGTAAGGTGTTCAGGGCGTTCGAAACGTGGGGTCGGTTCCTTGAAGGCCACGCGCCGCTACACCTTGCCTCCGTGCACGGTGATGAAATCGAAGTTGAAGCGGTGCATGCCTCGCCGCATGCCGTCTAGGATGCTCACCTGCGCTGGACGGACGTTTTCCAGGTTGATTTCCGGTCCGAAGCTCCTGATCACCCAGACGGTCATCTCAGGCCACGCGTTGGGTCCGACCTCGAATACCAGGTGCTCGATGCCGATAGCCTCGACGATTCGGCAGATAGGCGTGGGATCCGTCTTCATTAGTAGTGCGACGTCGCTGTTCTCTATGGTGACCTTCTTCGCTCCCGCCTCCAGGTCCCGGCGGATGGTCGCTATCGTCTCGTCGACGTCCAGGGGTGTGGTGGGGTTCTTTCTCCCCACCTCGGTGAACGGCTCCAACCCGATCTCCTTGGCGAACTTGATGTAGGAAATGCGCACCTCCGCCGGTAACAGGGGGATTAAGCCGTCGCTGATCTCCACGCTGTCGAAGCCAAGTTCTCTAGCCCTCTGCATGTACGGTCTCGCCTGGTTCTGGATCGCAGCTACCTCGAAGCTAGCACCGCTCGGCAGCACCTTGATCTGATTGGCATGGTAAATGTCCAGCTTTGCCTTGATCCAATCGACGGGATAGCGGGCAATGAGGGCTGCGTGCCCGGTGAGCTTTATGTAGTCAATCAACTCGCCTGAGGACTCCACGAGGTTCCTGGCCTCTTGGATCGACAGGTCCGCATCCGAGATGGTCGTGAGACCTCTCGAGCGCGGCTTCCCTGGCAGTCTGGGCACATGCACGAATGGAAAGCAGTTGTCTATTTCTTCCAAGGGACTCCCCTTTCTGTGTCCGATCAGGTCGGACGTTCGATGGTCATGATCTTGCCGTCCAGAGTGAGGTAGGACTGGCTACCCAGGCGGCCCAGAGGATCGAAGCGACGAGGATCTATGACGATCCTGTGTGGTTTCTCTGGATCCGGAGACAGGATGCTGTCCTCCAACCAAGCCTTGTGGATGCGCCCAATCACTAGCGTCCGGGGCGCATTTCCCACGGCCAACATCATGTAGCGCGTGCAAGCGAAAGCCACCCTGGCCGCGGCAAGGCGCGGGACCGGCCAGCCGTCGAAATCGACCAGGGAGAGGTCTAGATGGGTCACTTCGCTCACCCCGTGCGGCAGGGTTGCCGCAGACTGAACCACCTGCTGCGCCAGCGCCGCGTGGGGCACGTGGATGACGTAGTGCTGCCGCCTCTCGATGTTGACCCAGGTATCCTTACGGATGCCATCAGGCCTGCCGCCGTAGCCGACGGAAAAGCCGATGGAGAACATGATCAGCGGGGGATCCCAGGAAACGCCCGATAAGGTGGCAAAGGGTGCCAGATTCCACCTGGCCTCCTCGGGCTTGTCGCTGCCGTTGTCGCTCACTACCCATGCGATCGGGCGGGGAATCAGTGTCTGTCCAATCACGTGGTAAATAGTCTGCTCGGGATAGTCGGCGACGTTGATAAACATGGTGTCACGTTCCTGTTCGACGATGATCGTCACTGAGTTGCGCGTACTGGCCCTCCTCGACTATGGCTACCATCCTGTCTGGAGACATTTGGATGAACACCTGCTTGCCAGCAACGAGAGCCGAGTCGAAACGGGAATGCACTCTAATGCATGTCCCCTCCATCTCGATTACGTACTCCGTCGTCTCACCGGCGAACAGACTTTCAACCACGACCCCCTGGAAGAGGTTGACCTTGGGTAGCTGACTTGCCTGCGTGGAATCGGCTCGCACCAGAACGATGTCCTCCGGCCTGCATACCATTGCGATTTCCCGGCCAGCCTTCGCCGAGGTCATGAAAGAGCAGTGGACCGGCCCGAGTCGTGTCTCGACGGCTCCGATCCCCGGAACGTTAACATCAGTTTCCAGGCGACCGCGAAGCAGGTTGATGGTACCGATGAAGCCGGCAACGAACTCCGTGTTGGGGCGGTTGTAGATCTCCGTGGGATTGCCCACCTGGACTATGAGCCCCTTGCTCATGACGGCGACGGTGTCCGATATCGCCAGCGCTTCCGACTGGTCGTGCGTCACGTAGACGGTTGTTACTCCCGTATCCTTCTGGAGCCGTTTTAGCTCAGATCGCATCTGATGCCGCAGCGCCGCGTCGAGGTTGCTGAGCGGCTCATCCAACAGGAGCAGAGTGGGTTGGTGTACCAATGCGCGCGCAACCGCTAGACGCTGCTGTTGCCCACCGCTGAGCATCGTGCTCGGCCGCTTCTCAAAGCCGCCGAGCCCTACCATCTCCAGCACGGCCTTCACCCTGTTGGCGATCTCCTTTCCCGAATACCTCCGTCGTTTGGCGACTCTCAGTGGGAAAGCGGCGTTCTCAAAGACCGTCATGTGGGGCCAGACCGCGTACGACTGAAACACCATGCCGATGCCGCGCTCATTGACCGGGGTAATTCTGCCGGTGTCGGAGTTGTAGACTTCGTCCCCTCTGATTATGATCCTGCCAGAATCCGGTTCCTCGAGCCCAGCGATACAGCGGAGCGTTGTGGTCTTGCCACAGCCCGAGGGACCGAGGAGGGTGAAGAAAGCCCGTTCCGGAACATCGAAACTGATTCCCATCACCCCGGCCCCGGGCTCGCTGGTCCTGTGTCGGTACTGCTTTTTCAGGTTCATCACTGTTAGCATTGCTTGGCCTTCAAAGGCGGTGGGCTCTCTCGGTTTTTGGGAGCCGCTATCCGGAGATTCCGTAGCGGCGGCTCAGCCAGGAAAATATTATCGCGATGGCCATCATCAACACCATCCATGTCAATCCGACCGCCGCTAGCTCCACCACCCCTGCCCCCACCCACAGGTCGAATATTTCCACTGAGACGACCATCGAATTGGGACCCACCAGCATCAGTGCCATGGAGAGTTCGCGAGACGCTGTCAGGAAGACGTAGAGCCAGGCTGCGGCCAGCGCAGGGGTCATCAAAGGCGCGACGATACGTCGAAATGTGCTGGCGTCTCCCGCTCCACTGACCGACCCTGCTTCCTCCAGTTCCTTGTGAATCTGCAGTGCCCCAGTGTGAGCGTAGCGCATCCCGTAGGGCAAGCCACGCGTGGTATAGCCGATGATCAGGATGAATAGGGTGCCGTAGATGGGAAGGGGTACACGCAGATAGAGCATAGCTATCGCTAGTCCCAGCACGATGTTGGGGAAGATCAAGGGTACGGTGGATAACTGATCCAGAATCGAAGCGTTTGGTCTTTTTCTGGCCACCATCCAACCAGCGAGTCCAGTTAATACGACCGTTAGGGTCGCCGTCGCGCTCGCCATCAGAAGAGTGTTGCCGATGGCATCTTGGTAGGTGGGCGAGTTCAGAACGGTAGCGAAATTCTCGAGTGTGAATAGCTTGAGGTTCGCAACGCTGGGCGGGGTGTAATACGGGACCAAGGAAGCCCACACGATGATCCCTAGAGGTAAAACAATGATAAGGCTGAAGTTGGCAAGTAGAAGCGCGGCCGTGAAGTAGCGCCAGCGGCCGAGGCGCATGTTACGCGGACGGTAGCCCTTGCCCGTGATCGTCTGGTACCTGTCTGCTAGCTTTGATATGCGACGGTATAGCATGAGCACCAAGCCAACGAAAACCAGGAGGACCACCGAAAAGGCGGAGGCCTCCCCGTAGTCTGCGGGGATGCGCGACTTGACGGCCATGTAAACCTCCGTTGCCAAGACGTGGATACCTGCAGGTCCACCAACAAGGAACGGCACCTCGAAAGACTCGACCGCGCGGCAGAAGACCAGAAGGGACAGAGCTGCAAAGGCAGGAAAGGCGAGCTTCAGGGTTATGCGGTACAAGGTCGCCAGAATGCCTGCGCCGCTCGCGAGGGCGGCCTCTTCGAAAGAGGGATCCACGTTTCGAAAAACCGCACAGAACATCAAGAAGGCCAGCGGAGTCCAGATCAGGCCCTCGATCAGTATCATCGCCGGGAGCGAGTTCGCGGAGATAACCGGAGAATCGCTGGACAACAGGGCCATGAGGAGCTGATTGATGGGACCGACCTTGCCCAGCAGCAGCAGCCATGCAACGGTGTAAAGGATGTTTGGGATGCCTAGAGAGGTGATGGCGAATACTCGCGTCAGGGCTCTAAAAGGAGTATCCGTTCGCTCCACGATCCATGCTTGAAATGCCCCAACGGTGATGGCCACCACCGCAGATCCCAGGGCGTAGATAACAGTGTTAACGAGACTGCTGACGAAGCTCGGTCGAGACATCATCCTCTGATAATATTGCAGGGTGGCGGCACCGACGCTGCCGTCGATGGCTCGAGGATAGAAGCTCGCGTGGATCAGGAATATCACGGGCGGGAGGACCAGAATGGCCAGCACCACCGCCACCAAAGCGACGGCGACCCCCCGCCCGCGGAGTGCCGACACCAGCGATCGGGACAAGTGTTCGAAGCCGCTCAAAGCTGCGGTGCTCACACAAGGAGGCCTTCGTCAAGTCTTACCGTCGTCCGGGCCTGAAACACAGCTTCTCCCGATCGACCCCAGGCCAACGCCAAGACCCAGCGCTTCATCCAGTCGGCCTTGCGCGAGCGTGCCTGCGGCATCCCCTACACCCGTTACTTGACCGCGCCCACATGCTCGAACGTTGGATTCATCATTACAACTTGCATCGCCCTCATCAGGGGATCCCAGGCTCAGTCGCCTGGCTCGGTCCAGAAGCAACCCCTTGAGGCGTCACAGCTAGGCCTCCTTTCCTTTCGTCGCACGGAATCCCCAATGTCTCACCTCCGGCTGGCGACGGCTCCCGGACCGTATCGACGGCGCTACTTTCGGAACAGCTTCTCGAAGATCTTCGAGGACGAGTCCAGCATGTCCGCCATCTTCTCGGGGTCCGCTATGTACGCCTGTTCGGGCGTGGGAACTAGGGACTTGAGTTCGTCGTAGGGAACCACGTCCGGGTGCAGCGTGTAGTTGACGGCGCCGATGATCGTCTGCCCCTCTTTGCTGAGCATGTAATCGATGAACAGCATGGCAGCGTGCGGGTGTGGAGCGTTCTTCACCAGTGCCGCCGGAATGATCTGACCGGGGACCGGGGTCAGTATGTTGCCATCGAGAGGTGCCTTCGCGCGCTTTTTGGCGGCCACGCTATGTATAAGGGTCTCGATCCCGATGGCATGTTCTCCTGCGATCACCGTGTCACGCAGGGCAGTCACACTTCCCCCGGTGTCGGTGATGTCCTGCTTGGAGAGCTTTTCGAGGAAATCCATCGCTTTCTTTTCGCCCCACGCCAACCTCAGGGTCGAGATTAGCACGGGCGCCCCATTTCCCGGATCAGAAGTCCAGGCCATCTTGCCCTTCCATCTAGGGTTGAGCAGGTCTTCGTACGTTTTCGGGGCCTCGTTCTTTTGCACCTGCTCCGTGTTGTACACCAAGGCGCCGAAATTGATCGATAGGGGGACCCACCATCCGTCGGCGTTCCTGTACCGCTTCGGAAACACCTCGATCGCGGGTGTCGTAAACTGCTCTATGACCCCAGCCCTTCGCCCATGGGTGCCAGCTATCGATCCCTGCCATACGTCCGCGACGACTTTTCCGGCCTGCGCCTCGTTGACGAGTTTCTGTAAGTTCACCACACCGGATGCTCGGACGTTGTCCACCTCGATGAAGGGGTACTTTTTCATGAAGGCCACAATAAGGGGCCGGCCCACCTGATTCACGATGAACTGCGAGTAGAACACGAGCTTGCGTTCCTTCCGAGCGCCATCGACGAGGATCTTGTGACGATCCGGCCCGGATAGCATGGCGATCTGTGCATTCGTAAGCTCCGTGGGTACCGCCGCCGCACACTTTTGAACTGCCATGGCACCCAGCGGCATGACCAGTAGCACGATGGCCAGCCTTATGGTTGTTCGGGTATTCATTCCCTTTACCTCCTCTCGTCCATCAACACAGTAGTGCCAAGCTCTTGTTATATATAGTCAGTAAGAGCCACGTCTGGAAATATCTGCTAGTGCCAAGCTTTTTCTTAGTAGTCCCATACTCCCTTACGTTTGTAAGAAGGATTTCAGACGGCCTTCCTTGTCGGCGTCGCCTCCGCTGCGATGCCACCTTTTTGCACCCGTTCAAAACGTGCCTAGCTAGGATGTTGACAGGGGCCTATCATTTCCGCAATGATCTGATTTTCATCTTGTAATAAATTCCCGTTATGAGATTGGGGTTGCGCGACATCGAATATTTCCGAGTGATCGGCGAGCACGGGAACGTCGCGCGAGCGGCGGAATCGTTGGGGCTGAGCCAGCCTGCGCTCAGCAAGAGCCTCCGGCGCCTGGAGAGCGCGATGCAGACAAAACTGGTTAAAAAAACGCCGAAAGGCGTGGAGCTGACCGCAGTCGGGACGGCGTTTCTTGCGCATGGTCGCCGGATACAATTATTCGTGGACGATGTCGCACGTGAGGTGGCCGACCTGGCGCAAGGACGCGCGGGGCATGTCCGCGTGGGTGCGAACAATTACGGTATCAACCACGTGCTATTGCCGATGTGCAGCACCTTGTTCAGGGATGCTCCGAAAATGACCTTTCAGGTTAGCGTCGCGTCGAACGATGTGCTGGTGCCCGCCCTACGCAACGGACAACTGGACCTCATAATTAGCGGGGTCCCGTCGTCCCCTGAAGAAGACTTTGTCCAGGTGCATCTGCTTGACGATGTCTTTGCCGTCTTTGCAGCAACCACCCATCGACTGGCTGGGCTCAAGCGGGTGACGCTTGCGGATGTTTCACGCGAAAAGTGGGCGTTGCCGCCCCCTGTCATATCTTCGCAATGGTTGCATCGGGCGTTCGGAAACGCTGGGCTGGCTCCTCCTCAGATCACGCTGGAGACGAGCTCCCCGACGCTCAGGCTCCATGCGGTGGCCTCCTCCGACCTGTTGAGCTTCGGTCCAAGGCTAAGCATGCGGGAAGCCGCGCTGCCTCTCGGGCTGACAGAACTTCCCGTCAAGGAACTGACGTGGCACCGACCCATAGGTGCGCGATATCGCAAGGCCGCCTATCTGTCGCCTGCTGTGTTCCAGTTCATCGAGATCGTGAAAGCGACGGTCAAGGAAATGGCCACAGAGACTTACCAAACGCGATGAGTTGCTTAACTGTTTTCACTGGCAGCGATGGATGCGAAATCAGGACGTTGCGGGCGACGTCAAAGGGCACGTTCTTGTAGAGCGCGGGAAAGCTCGTAAAGGAACTGCCGGCAATCAACAAAGTATGACCGTCGGGCGCCGCGCGCGCGAGCTCTTCACCGCCGATCCGGCCTGCAGCGCCCGGGCGATTCACGACTATTACCTGCTGATGA
>MERI01000225.1:0-1837 GCA_001772005.1 Betaproteobacteria bacterium RIFCSPLOWO2_12_FULL_62_58
GAGGCATCATCACTTCAACAAGGGCACTCACGTCCATGCCATTGGCTATAGTGGGCAAGGATGGAGAGCTGGGATCTCGTGCGCTTCCAGTGAAGAACTGATGGCCTCCGCCGCCCTTATGGACGCCGTGCTTTCTGTGGCGCCACGCGACGATACAGCGAGGGCCAACAGAGCCATCGCGGATGCCTTCATGGACTTCGTTGTTTAGGGTTGCAAGATGGGCAGCCAGAGTGTTAGCGGACACCTGACCGCGGTCGCACGCCCTTACCATTCGAAGGAGCGGGCGTATCCACCTCTTGTCGCGAGCCAAGTATAGGGCGCCCGATCCGGCAAGGCCCAACCGCGGGGTCCTGGGCGCTGCATGTGCCGGTTTCTCGACCACGTGGCGCGTGTAACGAAAGCGGTAGTTCTTTCGATCCGACGCAAACGCCATATCGATCGTGTACAGCCTGACTTCATTCTCCAAAAACGCTGGAACGAGCACATTGTGACCGGGGCCCTCTTTCCCAGGAATGCGCAGCATATGTCGCGGTAGCTGCCGTTTCATCGCATCCGCCAGTACGCCGAGGGATTGCTCTAGGGGAAGCTTACGCCCGCGAAGGACTGAACTCATCCAATCGGCGGGTTCCGTTCCGGAAGCGGTTGCACCTAAGCCGGCGTATCCGATGATAGCCACGCCGTCGGGGGTTTCAAGGAACATGACTTTCCGAGCATCGTCCCTCAGCACGCGACTCCTAGATGTGAGACGGCGATCAGCAAGTAGCCATATTGTTTCCGGCCCATTCACGGTGACAACAAGTGTCATGCCCTAAGTCTCAGTCCACTCTCTTCGCGCGACCACCGACTATCACAAGCCGCATAACGTGGAGGTCACCGGCGCTGCGCGGCTTTATCGCGCATCGTCCGGTGGACCGCAGGGTTAGAACTCATGGTCAAAATCACTCCAGCGATGATTGAGGTCGGGTATCAAGTGCTTAAGGACTCGGCGATAACGGATGAGTTGCTGGAGGCGGATAGGTTATTGGTTGAGCAAATATTTCAAGCCATGTATCTCGAATTGATGCGACATGCTCCTGGTGCCGCGGATCAAGCACAAGAGACAACATGTTTATCAACCGACTGTAAAAGCTGCATTTGTGCGCGAACGTAACCAAGTCTTGAATACCCACCGACGGGGAATTCTCATCACGTACCCAAAAGTTGGGCGGGATCAGAGACAACGACCAATCAGACGGCGATGGGCCAGATATGGTTTGCGCAGTATTCCAATGAACGATTTCGTTTCGCTTCAGATCAATGGGCCGAAGTTGCGCAATGAGGGAATTGATGAATAGGTTGTATTGGCCGTGGTGCCTTCGCTTGAAGAGCTTTTCGATGATTTTGTTTCTTGAGTCTGTGCTGGATATTTTGAAGAAGATGATTCCGGCAACTTCTGGCTCAATATTCCCGAGTGAGGCAAGTAACCCACATAGTGACTGTTCAAGCGATGCGTAACTCTGGATTGCTTTTGCTCGAACAGCCCAAAACGGGTCTTGGTCGAGAACCCTTGAAACATCGTCAAGAGCGACAGGCGGTGAAGTGTCGGTCATATTGCTACCCGATATGGCTAATGAGTTCTAACGTTCCCAGCCACCGGCGCGCGACTGCGATGCCAAAACGGAGCACGACGCTTCACGCGCGTCCGGGTGCGCTGGGGGGTTAGGCGTGTACGGTACAAAATGCATCATCGGTTCCCAGTGCGTGCTGATTGAACATCGCGCCGGGCGCTCGAGCGCCTGTATTGCCGGAGCAGCAGGAGCAATCCCTGTCGCTCAGCGCAGCCCGCCCGCCATCTTGG
>MERI01000225.1:1855-15184 GCA_001772005.1 Betaproteobacteria bacterium RIFCSPLOWO2_12_FULL_62_58
CATCTTGGCGGCTTCTGGCATGCGGCGCAACTTCAGCGTCATGAGCGGCCCGAGTACCGCGCCGACGCCGAGCGAGGTCCACGCCAGACCCCACGCCATCGTTTCCGAGCGCAGCGGCTCGCCGCGCGCCCAATCGATCACGAGACCGAATATCCACGGGCTGATCACCCCGGCGCCGAAGCCGAGCAGCGAGCGCAGCGCATAAGCGGCGCCGAGGTATTGCGGCGGCACCAGTTCGGTGATCGCGGTCGAATACACCGAAGAATCGGCGATCGCAGTGATGTTGTAGAGCGCCGCGACCACCACCAGCAGCCACAGCGGCAGCGCGATCATCCAGCCGAACGTGAACGAGCACAAGAGGCTCAGGCATGCGCCCCACATTATCACCTTGGTGCGGCCCCAGCGGTCGGACAGCGCGCCGCCGTAGATGCTGCCGCCCATGCTGGTGATATAGGTGAACGCGGTCAGCAGCGCGCCGATGCCGGCGGCCTGCACCGTCATGCTGCCGCCGTGGGTGATCGACACCGCGAGATAGGCGGGAAGCCACGCCCACAACCCGAGCAGCTCCCACGAGTGGAACACGTAGGCCCAGATCAGCAGCATGGCCGGCTTGTTGCGCCATACTGCAAGCAGCGCGAAGCCGCCGGCGTGCTCGACGCCGCGCGGGTGCACCACGTTGGGCGTCGCGCGCAGCGTCCAGAACGAGATCAATGTGGCGGCGAGCGGGCCGCACGCGGTAGCGATAAACGCGCCGCGCCAGCCGGCATGCGGCATCAAGAGCCCGCTCAGGATCAGCGACACGCCGTAGCCGAGCGACGAGGCGGCGAGAAACCAGCCCATTGCGCGGCCGCGCTGGTGCGCCACGAAGCGCTCGGAGACCAGCGTCAGGCCCGGCGTGTAGGAAGCGCCCGAGCACAGGCCGGTCAAGCCGTAGAGCAGCAGGCCGGAAATAAAACCGTCGGCAAAAAATGCGAACAGCAGCGCGCTCACGCTGGCGAGGATGCTGCCGGAGAGGAAGGTTTTCTTCGCCCCTGTGCGATCCGAAATGAAGCCGACCGCGAACAGCGAGATCAGGTAGCCGACGTGCCACGCCGATTGCACCAGACCGGCTTCGCTCGCCGACATGTTCCAGTCGCTCTTGAGCAGCGGCAGCGCGGCGGAATAGGTGGTGAAGACGAAAACAAAGCCGACACGGCTCAGGCACAGCTCGGTGAGCCATGCGGCGTCACTTTGTGTCGATGGGTGCGGCGTGCTCAATGGCCGTGTTCAGAGCCTACTTGCCCTGAAACCTCGGCGGGCGTTTTTCCCGGAACGCCGCCACGCCTTCCTTGTGGTCGTGCGTAAGGCGCACGATGCCGGAAGCGAGCGTCTCCATCTCCAGCAACTGCTCGAGGGTCGGCACGCACATCGACTGGAACATTTTCTTGGCGAGCGCGAGCGCATACGTCGCCGATTCGGCCATCTCCCTCGCCAGTCCATGCGCTGCGGCTTCGAGTTCCCCGTCCGGCACGACGCGGGCGACGATGCCGAGTTCACGCGCTTCCTGGGCCGACACGGGGCGCGCGGTGAAAACCAGCTCCTTGGCCCTGGCGATGCCGAGATAATGCGTCAGGAAGAAAATCACACCGCCGTCCGGCACCACGCCCACTTTCTTGAACGCCATGGAGAACTTCGCCGTGTCCGAAGCGATGATCAGGTCGCAGGCAAGCGCGAGCGCATTGCCGATGCCATAGACCGGCCCGCGCACCGCGGCGATCACCGGTTTTTCGAGGTTGTAAAGCGCCGTGACGGCGCGGTGACGGCGCTTGGAGCGCACGCGGCCGGATACGATGTCGGATTTCGCCATGGTGCTCACGTCGCCACCGGAACAGAAAGCGCGGCCGGCGCCGGTCAGGATAACTGCGCGCACGTCGTTGTCCGTCGCGATCCCGCCGAGATGCTCGTAGAGCGCATCCCACATCGGGTCCGCCATCGCGTTGAGCTTATCGGGGTGGTCGAGGGTGAGCGTCGCAATCCCGGCGTCTTTGTCAAATTTGACATTCATGCTTGCGTTCTCCTTAACCCTCATCCCCACCCTCTCCCTTGGCAAGGGAGAGGGAGAATCTTCCTCGTTGGAGGAAGCCGGTTGGGTTACCCTCTCCCCCACCTGGGGAGAGGGCAGGGTGAGGGGCTAAATCGAATCCCAACTGAAGACGTCCGCCGTGCGATCGAGCGGATAGAACCCGCTTCTTAACGCCGGCAGCAAATGCTCGGCGCAGGCCTGCGGCGTCCATCCATCGGAGCGGTGGATGCCGCGCACGGGGCGCGGCTGGCTCATCAGGAAGATTTCGTTCTTGCGGGTCGAGAACACCTGACCGGTCACGTCTTTCGCCGCGTCACTCGCCAGGAACACGGCGAGCGGGGCGTTGTGCTCGGCGGTGACCTGCTTGCGCTGTTCGACGCGTTTCTGGGCCGCGGGGTCCTTGGCCGGGATCGAGGCCGTCATGCGCGTCCAGGCGACCGGCGCGATGCAGTTCGAGCGCACGTTGAAACGCTGCATGTCGATCGCGATGTTCTTTGACAGCGCGACCATGCCGAGCTTGGCCGCGCCATAATTGGTCTGGCCCATGGCGCCGATCAGGCCGGAGGTCGAGGTCATGTGGACAAAGCTGCCGCTTTCCTGCTTGCGGAAATGATCCGCCGCGTTGCGGCACATGTTGAACGCGCCCTTCAACAAGACATTAATCACTGCATCCCAGTCGGCTTCGGTCATTTTGTGAAAAATCACGTCGCGGAGAATCCCGGCATTGTTGACCACGCAATCGATGCGGCCGAAGTTGTCGACGGCGCATTGCACGATTTTCGCCGCACTGCTGAATTCGGCGACGCTGTCATAGCTCGCTGCCGCTTGGCCGCCGGCCTTCCTGATTTCGTTGACGACGTCCTGCGCCGGCGTCTGATCGCCGCCTTCTCCCGCCAGCGATACGCCGATGTCGTTGACCACCACTTTGGCGCCGTGCTGCGCCATCAGCCGGGCAATCGCGGCGCCTATGCCGCGCCCGGCGCCGGTGACGACGACGACTTTGCCTTCAACCATCTTGCCCGCATTCACTTTTCTGCTCCTTGAAGAAAATCCCAAAAACATCAACGCAAAGGACGCAAAGGTTCGCAAAGGACGCAAAGGAAAAGCGAGACGGTGAAGAACGATATGCCTGCAGCAAGCAAACCTCGGCTGCGGGGGATTACGGCTCCGTTGCCCTTTGAGATATTTGCAGATTTCGTTCTTCTTGGCGTCTTTTGTTTTTCCTTCGCGTCCTTCGCGTTCCTGATTTTTTAAGCGATTTCCGCGCGGCCGTTGTTAATTACGGTCACGCCGCGCGCCGGGACGGTGGCGCGGAACGAAACAATCGGCCCATCCTGCCAGATTTCGGTGCGTATCGTCTCGCCCGGATACACCGGCGACGAGAAGCGGCCTTCCATGCTCTTGAAACGCGCCGGATCGTAGCCGCAGCAGGTCTTGAGGATCGCGTGCCCGGCGACGCTGAACGTGCAGCGGCCGTGCAGGATCGGCATCTTGAAGCCCGCCTTGTGCGCGGCAGCCGGGTCCGCGTGCAGCGGGTTATAGTCGCCCGACAGGCGGTAGATGAGCGCCGCCTGCGGGAGCGTCGGCAGGTCGCACGCCTGATGCGGCGGCGTATCGGGTATCGGGTGCGGGCTTTTCACCGGGCCTGACGGGCCCCCGAAGCCGCCGTCGGCGCGGCAGAACATGGTGGAGGTCAGCGTGCAGATGAGTTCCTCGGTCGTCTTGTCTCGTACTTCACACTCGGTCATCACCAGCGCGCCCTTGTCTCTGCCCTTGTCGACCACGCCGGTGATGCGCGTCTTGCCGATGATCGCGCCTTCGACCGGCAGCGGCCGGCGTATCCTGAAGCTCTGCTCGCCGTGCACCACGTGGCTGCGCGTGATGCCGGTGTCGGCTTGCGCGTGCCACGGGCCGGGGTAACCGAGGATGATGGCCATCGTCGGCAGCGCCTGCAGATTTTGCTCGTAGACGAACTTGAGCTGGTTTGCATCAATCGGGTCGGCCCCCAGCCCCACGCCGAGCGCATAGAGCATGGTGTCGCGCTTTGTGAGACACTGCTCGACCGCGGGAATTTCCCGATTGATGAGTTTTTCGTAGTTTATCGGCATGCGATGCGTTGCTCCGGCGGCGCGTCACGGCGTTTTAACTGTTCCCGGAGCGGACCTGCGAGTGAGGAAAGCGGCGGACGCCGGGCGGGTTCGCCGGCGCGTGCATCCCGGGCGTTGCTGCCGTTGCCGCGCTTGTATATTATCACACCGCACAGCCCGATTAGCCGCTCAAGGAGAACGCAATGACGATCAAAGTTGACGATAAACTTCCGGAAGGGAAGGTGTGGGAACTGCCGGTGGAATGGTTCGCGGGCTGCCCGACGGGCGCCGACGAAATCCCGGTGCGGGACGCCACCAAGGGCAAGCGGATCGTGATGTTCGGTCTGCCCGGGGCTTACACCCGGACGTGAAGTGCCAGGCACCTGCCCGGTTTCGTGCAGGAAGCTGACAAGCTCAAGGCGAAAGGCGTCGACGAGATCTGGTGTATTGCCGTCAACGACGCGATGGTGATGGCCGCCTGGGGCAAGGACAACAGGGCGTTCGGCAAGGTCCGCATGATGGGCGACGGCAGCGCGCTCTATACCAGGTCGCTGGGCCTCGACACGGACTTGACGGCCCGCGGCATGGGCATCCGTTCGCAGCGCTATTCGATGCTGGTCGATGACGGCGTGGTCAAGGCGTTCAACCTCGAGAAGCCGGGGCAATTCGAGGTGAGCAGCGCCGAGAAAATGCTCGAACAGCTCTGACCGCATTTCGATCATGCGGGCGGCGGCGATGCCGTTCGCATTGCGCGAGCAGGAGCGATGAAAGACGGCACGCTGGGAGCTTACGATATCGCCGATCTGCGCGAGACGGCGCGCCGCCGGCTGCCGAAAGGCGTGTTCGAATTCGTCGACCGCGGCAACGGGGACGAGGTTGCGGTGGGCAACAACCGTGCGGCGTTCGAACGCCTCAAGTTGAATCCGCACGTGCTGGTGGATACCTCCCGTCGCAGCCAGGAAATCACCCTGTTCGGCAACCGCCATAAGATGCCCATCGCCATTGCGCCTACCGGCTCGGCGGGGCTGACATGGTACGAGGGTGAAATCGCTCTGGCGCGCGCTGCCGCGGACGCCGGCATTCCGTTCACACTGGCCACCGGCTCGATGACGGCGCTGGAAAAGGTCGCCGAGCAGGCGGGCGGCACGCTGTGGTTTCAGATCTACATGTGGCCCGACCGTTCGGCTTCACACAAGCTGGTCGAACGCGCCAAGGCCGCGGGTTACCAAGGGCTCGTCGTTACCGTGGACACGCCGGTCCCGCCCGGGCGCGAATACAACCTTCGCAACGGATTCACCGTCCCGTTTCGCTTCACGCGGCGCAATGTAACCGACGTGCTGATGCATCCGCGCTGGCTGTGGGGGGTGCTGGGGCGCTATCTGCTCACCACCGGCATGCCGCGCTACGAGAACTATCCGACCGAATTGAAGCGCAGGATCACTGCGCTGCCGATGGGACGGTCGATGATGGTGACCGACTCGCTCACGTGGGACGATCTGCGCGTGTTGCGCGGAATGTGGCCGCACAACCTGATCGTGAAAGGGATACTGCGCCCGCAGGACGCGATACTCGCCGCCGACTGCGGCGTCGATGCGGTCATCGTTTCGAACCACGGCGGTCGCGCCGTCGACAGCACCCTGGCGCCAATCGAGTTGTTGCCGGCGGTCGTCGCCGCCGTCGGCAAGCGCATCACCGTGATGGTCGACAGCGGTTTTCGGCGCGGCGCCGACGTGGTCAAGGCGCTTGCGCTGGGCGCCGGGGCGGTGCTGATCGGCCGGCCGACGCTGTATGGAACGGCGGTGGGCGGGCAGGCGGGAGCGGCACGCGCGATCGAGATATTCCGCGACGAGATCGACCGCCTGCTGGCTCTGATCGGTTGTCCCGGCATCGCGGCGCTCGACCGCGAGTACCTCGCGTCGTCTTCGGCGGCGGGGACTGCCGCGAGCGCGGCCACATCCGGCTGGCAGCCGCCCGGGAACGTCGGGGCGGGTTAAGAATCTGTAACATGACGGAAAAGGAAAGGACTATGGCGCTGACTCTGACATCACCGGTTTTCCCGCACAACGGCGCAATTCCTCAACCCTACACCTGTCAGGGCGCCGACGAATCGCCGCCGCTCGAGTGGAAGGGAGCGCCCGCGGCGACGAAAAGTCTGGCGCTGATCGTTGATGACCCCGACGCACCCGATCCCAAGGCGCCGAAGCTCACGTGGGTGCATTGGGTGCTCTACAACATTCCGCCGGCGGCGAGCGGACTCAAGGAAGCCGTCAAGACGAACGAGCTTCCGGCGGGAACCCTGGACGGGCTCAACGACTGGAAGCGCACCGGCTATGGCGGCCCGTGCCCGCCGATCGGCCGGCATCGCTATTTCCACAAGCTCTACGCGCTTGATACGGTGCTGCCCGATCTCGGCAAGCCGAACAAGGCAGCGCTCGAGCAGGCGATGCGCGGGCACGTCATCGAGAAGGCTGAACTGATCGGCACGTATCAGAAAAGCTGAAAGGCGTGAGGCGTGAGGCGTGAGGTGAGAGGCGAGAGGAGTGAAGAATCAGACCTCGTAGTGTAGCCCCGGACTTGATGTTATGTTTGTTCCTCGTATAGCGCTGGGCTACAATTGGTTCGAACAGTCGAAATCGACATCCTATGTCCACCAATCTTGCACGAATCCTCGACACCGACCACGAAAAACCTCAGATCACGAGGGATCTGTTTGACGAGATTCCCGATTCGGGTGCAATTACCAGAGATCACCTGCAGGTCGGGGAATCAGAGATCCTCAGGCTGACTGGCGAGTTCTGGACGTCAGGCCAACGTCAGGCATCGTCATTGCATGAGATTTCATATCGCGCCTGTTTTAAGCCACAGCTTCCGCGGTATTTCATAAAGCGGTTCACGGTAGACGGAGACGCGGTCTACGACCCATTCAGTGGTAGAGGGACTACTGCAGTAGAAGCAGGCTTAATGGGGAGAAGAGTCGTCGCTAACGACGTGAATCCGCTATCTCGGATTTTGACAGAGCCTAGACTGTTTCCGCCGACGACAAAAACGGTGGAAGAAAGGTTGTCGCGTACCAAGTATCGGAAAAAACTCGCCGCAGATCTCGATCTGTCAATGTTTTATCATCGCAATACCGAATCCGAGCTTGTCGCGCTTAAACGGTACCTCGCAGAGCGCAAAGCGAGTGGCGACGAGGACAGCGTCGATCTTTGGATCAGGATGGTGGCAACTAATCGCCTTACTGGCCATTCACCTGGTTTCTTTTCAGTTTATACGTTCCCTCCTAACCAGGCAGTAAGTGCGGACAGCCAGAGGAAGATTAACGAAAAACGGAAGCAGACGCCGGAATATCGAGACACGAAGAGCATTATTCTGAAAAAGACGAAATCTTTGCTGAGCAATCTTACGGATCAAGATAGAGAAAACTTGAGCAAAATAGTGACGTCTGCGCAATTCCTCACTGGGGACGCCCGCTTTACCAGGGGTATTGAAAACGGGTCTGTGCAATTAACGGTTACGTCACCGCCATTCCTGGACATCGTGGGATACGCCAGCGATAACTGGCTACGTTGTTGGTTTAACGAGATTGATGTTGATGCGGTCACTGGAACTATAACTATGGCCAAAACCATAGAAGAGTGGTCTCTCGTGATGGGGGGCGTTTTTAAAGAGCTTTATCGCGTAAGCAAGCAGGGCGGTTGGGTGGCGTTCGAGGTCGGTGAGATTCGCAATGCAACATTGAGACTCGAAGAATATGTCGTGCCGTTAGGTATTCTGGCTGGTTTTTCTTGTGAAGCTATCCTGATCAATAGTCAGATATTTACTAAGACCTCGAATATATGGGGCGTGAAGAATAATAAGGCAGGGACAAATTCAAATCGCATCGTGGTCTTTAGGCGTTAGCAATAATGCCCAAACCAAACGGAACGCTGAGCTGGGACATAAATGAAATGTCTCGTGTTCTGAAGGTCGGCGTTGACGATGTCAGGGCGTATTTCACCGACGGACGGCGTGTTTCGTTTCTTCTGGAACGCAGAATTGCATATGAGGTAGTAAAAGGGCGGCTGGCGCCAAGCGAGGGTGCCGGCTTCGATCTAATAGACTCTGCTGGTCGAAAGTGGGAGGTCAGAAGCATTACCAGTGGAGGCGTTTATTTTTGCCCGAGTTACATGGTGGGCTCTGGTCGCCAGTTCGATGAGCCAGGATTTCTACGGAAACTTGACGAAATCGAAGGTTACATCGTATCCGACGTGGAGCAATTTCCGAATATCCCTTTCTGGATCATTCCAAAAACGACGGTTCTTGGGTGGTACAACAACGACCAATTGGGAGCAGGAACCAAGATTTCTCGGGCACGCGCCCTCGGACTTCTGCGGTAGGTAGTCCTCTTATCCGAAACCGTGAGTTGCTTCGGGGAGTTTCTCATTTTGCATAAGGCGCTCGTCGAGCGCCTCGATCCAGTGCCTGACCGGCAACTTAGTGGCGCTCTGGAGGTGAGACTGGCAGCCGATGTTGGCGGTCAGGATCTCTGCCGGAGACTCGGCGCATGCAGGCCTGCGACGTGCCGGGCGGAAGAGTGGTGGCGGCTTAACCTGGCGGTGGCTGATAATCAACCAGATACTGGTTGATTATTGACCGCCAATCCGCTAGGCTGACCGGATGATCCTTCGCCACGCAGCCGCCCGCCTGCGCAAGGCGCTGGCCGACCGGCCGGTCGTGCTGGTGCACGGTGCGCGGCAGACGGGGAAAACGACGCTGGTTCGCGCGCTCGCCGGCGCGGAGCACCCGGCGCGCTATGTGACGTTCGACGCGCTCACGGCGCTCTCCGCCGCGCGCGACGACCCGGCTGGATTCCTCGCCGGGATCGAGGGGCCGGTTGTGCTCGATGAGGTGCAGCGGGTTCCCGATCTCTTCGTCGCCATCAAGGCGGCGGTGGACCGCAAGCGTGCGCCGGGCCGCTTCCTGCTCACCGGCTCGGCAAACGTGCTGCTCGTGCCGCGGCTGTCGGAATCGCTCGCCGGCCGGATGGAGATCGTGCCGCTGTGGCCATTTTCGCAGGGCGAGATCGAGGGCGTCTTGGAGGGCTTCATTGACGCGGCGTTCGCCGAGGCGCCGCCCGCGCTCGGTGCGGCCGCAGGGGGGGTGCGCTCGCCAGGCGCGTCCTGCGCGGCGGCTTCCCCGAGGCGGTCTCGATCGGATCGGCCGACCGTCGCGGCGCCTGGTTCGAGGCGTATCTGACGACTATCCTGGGGCGCGACGTCCGCGATCTAGCCAACATCGAGGGGCTCACCGACCTGCCGCGCCTGCTTTCTCTCAGGCGCCGCGCGGCCGATGGCGCTGCTCAACTACGCGGAACTGGGCCGCAGCGCCGGGCTTGCGCAATCCACGCTCAAGCGCTACTTCGCGCTCCTCGAGGCTGTCTTCCTGGTGCGCACGCTCCGGCCATGGCACGCCAACATCGGCAAGCGAATGGTGAAGACGCCGAAATTACTGCTGTGCGATACGGGACTCGCGGCGCATCTGATGGGGATCGATGACGCTCGCCTCGCGCAGGACCGCGCTCTCTTCGGCGGGCTGCTGGAAAGCTTTGTCTCGATGGAGATCACCAAGCAGACCGGCTGGAGCGCAGCGGCGCCGGCGCTCTACCACTTCCGCACCCATGAAGGCGACGAGGTCGATCTCGTGCTCGAGCGCCGTTCGGGTGCGCTCGTCGGCATCGAAGTGAAAAGCGCGACGACGGTGACCGGCGCGGACTTCAAGGGCTTGCGCGCGCTTGCTCACGCGGCCGGCCGCCGCTTTCACCGCGGCGTCGTGCTGTATACGGGCACGGAGGTGGTGCCGTTCGGGCCGCGGCTGCACGCGGTGCCGGTCGAGGCCTTGTGGCGTTGGGGCGCACGGCCCGCCGCTACGCCGTCAAGCGCGCGGCGCCGTGCCGTCACGCGGCATTCCAGGAAGCGGTCATGACGACTGCCGGCGATTCGCCGGTGCCTGCTCGATGGATTATCGCTCGATCCTGATGTTGGCGTCCTTGACGACTTTTCTCCACTTGTCGATCTCACCGCGCAAATACTTGCCGAACTCCTCTGGACTGTTGGCTCCAGCCTCCAAGCCGAGCCGGCGAAATTGTTCCACAGTGTCGGAGCGGCGCAGGATCTTGATCATTTCTGAATTGAGAAAAGTCACAATTGAACGCGATGTCTTTGCCGGCGCGAATGCGCCGTACCATGTGAGGACCTCGTACCCCGGCAGGCCCGACTCCGCGACCGTCGGTATCTCCGGAAGAGCAGGAGAGCGTTTCGACCCGGTGACTGCCAGGCCGCGAAGTTTGCCCGCTTGCATCTGAGGAATAGCCGGAGGCAGCGCAAGAAACTGCAGAAAGACTTGCCCGCCCATCACGTCAGCCATGGCTGGACCCGCTCCCTTATAGGGAACATGCACCATTTTAATGCCGGCCGTTGACATGAAGAGTTCCATCGACAGATGTGACGACTGCCCGGTCCCGCCTGACGCGAAATTGAGCTGGCCGGGCTTGGACTTCGCCAACGCGATCAATTCCTTCACGGACTTAGCCGGAACCGACGGATTGACGACCAGGATATTCTGGCCGGTCGCGACGAGCGTGATCGGAGCGAAGTCCTTGACCGGATCGTAGGGAAGCTTATCGTAAAGACCGGGGTTAATGGAAAAGGGACCTGCGTAACCCATTACGATCGTGTAGCCATCCGGCGCAGCGCGCGCTCCGATTTCCGAGCCGATGATTCCGTTGCCTCCCGCGCGATTGTCAACGACGACCGTCTGTCCGAGGCTGTCAGTCAATCCCTGTCCCGTGAGCCTGGCCAAAGCATCGGGTGCGCCGCCAGGCGGGGCAGGAACGACAAACCGGATCGGTCTAATGGGATAGTTCTGCGCTTGGGCGCCTGCGGCTAACGACAATGAAGCCCCGATGACCAAGCTCGAAACCAGAGTTTTTGCTTGAAACATGAGTTTGTTCTCCTCGTTGCCTTTTTCAGCCCTTCGCTCCATGCGCCAACCATGGAAGCCTTTCGTGATAGCGTTTCTCAAACGCGGCGATCGCGTCTGATTGCTCAAGCGTGATCCCGATATCATCGAACCCTTTTACGAGTTGCTCCTTTCGTGAGGGCTCGATGTCGAAATGGTGCTTGATTCCATCCGGTGTGACGACCGTCTGTGCCTGGAGGTCGATAGAGACCTTGGCTCCGGGATACTTCGCAAGATGCCCGCTTAATTCTTCGACGATCGATTCCGGAAGCACGACGGGCAGGAGCCCATTTTGCAGGCAGTTGGCTCTGAAGATGTCGCCGAAGCTCGGCGCAATCACCGCCTTGAAACCGAAGTCGGTGAGTGCGTAAACAGCGCCCTCCCTGGTCGAGCCACATCCGAAGTTCTTTCCCGCGACGAGAATCCGCGCCTGACGAAACGGCTCTTTGTGAAGAATGAACTCCGGCTTCTCCTCGCCTTCGGGCGTAAACCGCTCGTCGTAGAATAAAAAGTTCCGATAACCCGCGGACAACGGCTTCCGGAGATACCGATGCGGGATGATCTTGTCCGTATCGATATCGGGTATGAAATAGGGTGCTGCAATAGCGGACAGCGAACTGAATGGTTCCATATGTAGCCTTCTAAATGAAGTCGCGAACGTCCGCCAGCCGTCCAGTCACCGCGGCAGCGGCGGCCATCGCCGGGCTGACCAGATGGGTGCGTGATCCTCTGCCCTGACGCCCCTCGAAATTGCGATTCGAGGTGGAAGCACAGCGTTCCCCTGACGGCACCCGGTCGCCGTTCGAACCGGTACACATCGAGCATCCGGAATCGCGCCACTCGAAACCCGCAGAGCGGAAGATCTCGTGGAGACCCTCTGCTTCGGCCGCTCGCTTCACGGTCATGGATCCCGGCACGATGATTGATGGCACTACTACCTTGCGTCCCTTTGCCACACGAGCTGCTTCCCTCAGGTCTTCGAGGCGGGCGTTGGTGCAGGATCCGATGAAGACTCGGTCCACTTTGATCTCCTTGATAGGTGTGCCGGGCGTAAGCTGCATATAGGCAAGCGCCTTCTCCGCCCGGCTCTTGCGCGCCGGATCCGAGAACGAGTCCGGATCCGGTACTTTGCTCGACACCGGCCCGGCTTCGTCCTGGTAGGTGCCCCACGTCACCATCGGTTCGATCTGGCTCCCATCCAGGTGTTCCTCGCGGTCAAAGACAGCACCTTCGTCGGAGGGCAGGGCGTGCCAGAACTGAATCGCGTCGTCCCACCACTTGCCGCGGGGCGCGTACTGCCGGCCCTTCAGGTAATCGAAGGTCTTTTCGTCCGGGGCGACCATGCCGGCGCGGGCGCCGCCTTCAATGGACATGTTGCAGAGTGTCATACGGCCTTCCATCGTCAAGCCGCGGATCGCGCTGCCCGCGTATTCAAATACATGCCCGGAACCGCCTGCGATGCCAATCCTGGCGATGATTGCCAGGATCACATCTTTTGCGGAGATACCGTTTTGCAGCCGACCGTCTACCGTGATTCGCATTACTTTTGGCCGGCGAATCCAGACCGTCTGCGTGGCCAGAATATGCTTGACCTGGGAGGCGCCTACGCCAAACGCCAGGGCCGCTAATGCACCATTCGTCGAAATGTGCGAGTCAGAGCCGGAAATAACCATGCCCGGGTGCGCCATTCCGAGTTCAGGCGCAACCACGTGCATGATGCCCTGCTGGGGGTGCGCCATACCGAAATAAATGATGCCGGTGCGTTGGGCGTTCCGTTCCAACTGTTCCACCATGATCCGAGCTTCCGGGTCGGCGATGCTTTGAGTGCCGCGCGATCTGCCAAGCGTCGGGACATAGTGATCTGCAAATGCGATCGTCTTTGTCGGCCACAGGACCGGGCGCCGCTCTTGAGCGAGGGCGTCGAAGGCATAGAAAGGCCCCTCGTGGACTACGTTGTAGTCGACATAGAGCAAGGATTCGCCGTCTGCACGTTCCGATATCTCATGCAGTTCCCAGATCTTCTCGAACATCGTCTTGGCGGCGCACATCGATTTCTGATTCCGGTTGTGCTGCAGTTATGCTGAACAGTCTGTAAGTTCAGGACTCCTGACATGGGCGCAAGAATCTATGCAACCTCAGGTGCCTCGTAGACCAGCGTCAAGTCCGTGCCCGGATAGCGAACCT